>CAYYSM010000277.1:0-3796 GCA_964474225.1 uncultured Hyphomicrobiaceae bacterium | reverse complement strand
GGCCGAGACCGAGACGCGCATCACGCTGGCGGGCGAGCGCGCGCGGGCGATCGAACAGGAGATTTTCGCGCGGCTGAGCGAGGCGGTGCTGGCCGAGCAGGGCGCCTTGAGCGCGCTGGCCGATGCGATTGCGCGACTGGACGTGGCCTGCGCGCTGGCCGAGTTGGCCGAAGAGCGTAACTACGCGCGCCCGGCGGTGGACGACAGCGGCGCGTTCTTTGTCGCGGGCGGGCGGCACCCGGTCGTTGAGCAGACGCTGCAGGGCTCGGCCCCGTTCATCGCCAACGACTGCGCCCTGTCGGCGGAAGCGGAGGGCGCGGCGCGCCTGGTATTGCTGACCGGGCCGAACATGGCCGGCAAGTCCACCTATCTCCGCCAGAACGCGTTGATCGCCATCCTCGCGCAGGCCGGCAGCTTCGTGCCGGCGAAAGCCGCGCATATCGGCGTGGTGGACCGGCTGTTCAGTCGCGTCGGGGCGTCTGATGATCTGGCGCGCGGGCGCTCCACCTTCATGGTCGAGATGGTCGAGACCGCCGCGATCCTGAACCAGGCCGGGCCGCGCGCGCTGGTGATCCTGGATGAGATCGGGCGGGGCACCGCGACCTATGACGGCTTGTCGATCGCGTGGGCGGCGGCCGAGCATCTGCACGATGTCAACGGCTGCCGCGCGCTGTTCGACACGCATTATCATGAGCTGACCGTGCTCGCCGAGCGTCTAAGCGGCGTGGCCAACACCACCATCCGCGTGAAGGAATGGCGCGACGAGATCGTCTTCCTGCACGAGGTCGCCCCAGGCGCGGCGGACCGCTCTTACGGCATCCAGGTGGCGAAGCTGGCGGGGCTGCCGCGCGCGGCGGTGAAGCGGGCGCGCGAGGTGCTGGCGCGGCTGGAGCGCGAGGGGAGCAGCGCCGGCGCGGCGATGGATGATCTGCCGCTTTTCGCTGCGGCGCTGCAGGAGCCTGCGCAGGACGCATATGACGGGGCTGAAGAGGAGATCGCCGCGCTCAAGAGCCTGCGCGAGGAAGTTGCCGCGCTCGACCCCGATGGCATGACGCCGCGCGACGCGCTCGCCGCGCTTTACCGGCTCAAAACCCTGGCCGATCAAACGGCGTGACCGCTCCGCCCGGTTGCGTGCGCCGCAGCGAAGCGATACATACATCGCAGGGGCCGTAGCGCCACACGCGGAGAGGTGCCGGAGTGGTCGAACGGGGCGGTCTCGAAAACCGTTGAGCGCGCAAGCGTTCCGAGGGTTCGAATCCCTCCCTCTCCGCCACCTTACGTCGCAAATCTTTAATTATAAATGATTTTCGGAGCCAAGCGCGTCGCGTTCCCACTTTTGTTCCCACATTTCAGCGCGGTTACGGGGCAGTGCGACGATGAATTCGGAGCGCTTAGCGGGCTAGGGGACGCAGCTGCTCATATGCGGCGTTAATGTTTTTCAGCGCCTCTTCGCGAGCTTTTCGCGCTCGCGCTTCCAAGTCCTGCCACCGATCCGGATGCAGTTCTGCGGCAAGCCGGCGACGCGCCTTATTCAACTCCTGCACTGTAAAGTTGGGGGACAATCCAAACAGGTCGCGGAGCTCAGAAACGTCATCCAGGTCTGGGAAATAGCGCCGCTCGATGACCTCTTGTCCGGCATGAAGCGCACGCCCGAGCCGGTCCGCAAAGTCTACGACGATTGGTGCTTCCTCGTCATGGCTCAGCGCAAAATAGTTCCACAAAATGATTAACGTCGGAATGGACAGCCAGATGATAAATTCATACTGGGGAAGCAATTTCAGAAGACCGGTGTCATCAGAGACATAGCTGATAAGTATCAAGGGGCTTAATCGCACGACAAGACAAGCCAGCGACACTCCGCAGATCACCCAGAACGCTCGCTCTGCGGCGGCCGCCCACGTCTGCCGCTCTTCCCATTTGCCCTGCCATCGCTGCACGCGCCTCAGAAGTTTCTCGGCCGTAGAGCGATCCCCCTCCCGTAGGCTCTGCAATGCCTCCTCGTAGGTGGCTTGGCACTCCTTGACCCAGCGAGCTCGCCGACGAAAGAGGTAGAGCCGCAGCTTGGGCGGCAGGGTCATCGCCATCCAGATGTATGATAGATAGACTGGCACTGCGGCAACTACTAGCGCATCGAGGAACTGTTGATGTGTCATCGCCATCATCCTCGTCCGAAAGGTTCTGCAAGAGTCGCAGCTTAAATCCTATTGAGTTCCACAGGCCGACCCTTTGGCGAGGCCCTCTCAGTTAGTAAGATTGCTAAACTGCATGATTCGGCCTGTGAAGGTCGCCGTCACAATTGGTGGGGCAACAAGGTCATGGCGCGGAAACCAGCGAAAAACAAGAAGAACGGCAACGGCGCGAACCTGGGGTTCGAGGCGGACCTCTGGAAAGCGGCGGACAAGCTGCGCGGCAATATGGAGCCGTCCGATTACAAGCATGTCGCGCTCGGCCTGATCTTCCTGAAGCACATTTCCGACAGTTTCGAAGCCCTGCGCTCCAGGCTGCTGTCCGAATATCCCGAAGGCGCTGAGGACCCGGACGAGTACGCTGCCGAGAACGTCTTCTGGGTGCCGAAAGAAGCCCGCTGGTCTCATCTCCAGGCCAACGCCAAGCAATCGAACATCGGCAGGAAGATCGACGAGGCGATGGTCGCCATCGAAAAGGTGAACCCGTCGCTCAAGGGCGTGCTGCCCAAGGAATATGCCCGTCCGGCGCTGAACCCCACCATGCTCGGCGAACTGATCGACTTGGTCTCGGGAATCACGATTGGTGCGCCAGAGGAGCGGGCAAACGACGTGCTGGGCCGCGTTTACGAGTATTTCCTTGGCCAGTTTGCCGGCTCGGAAGGCAAGCGCGGCGGTGAGTTCTACACGCCACGCTCGGTCGTCCGCGTCATGGTCGAAATGCTGGAGCCGTACAAAGGCCGTGTCTACGACCCGTGCTGTGGCTCGGGCGGCATGTTCGTCCAGTCGGAAAAGTTCGTCGAATCTCACGGCGGCCGCATCGGCGACATCGCGATCTATGGGCAGGAGTCGAACTACACCACCTGGCGGCTGTGCAAGATGAACCTCGCCGTGCGCGGCATCGACAACGACATCCGCTGGAATTCCGACGGCTCATTCCACAAGGACGAATTGCCGGACCTGCGCGCCGACTACATCCTCGCCAATCCACCCTTCAACGTCTCCGACTGGGGCGGCGAGCGGCTCCGCGAGGACGCGCGCTGGCAATTTGGAACACCGCCTGTCGGCAACGCCAACTTCGCCTGGCTTCAGCACATCTACCGCCATTTATCGCCGACCGGCGTTGCCGGTGTCGTCCTCGCTAACGGCTCCATGTCGTCTACCCAGTCAGGCGAGGGCGAAATCCGCAAGGCAATGGTCGAGCGTGACGTCGTCGACTGCATGATCGCCCTACCCGGGCAGCTGTTCTATTCGACGCAAATCCCGGCCTGCCTGTGGTTCTTGGCGCGCGACAAGTCTAATGGCATTGCCCGCAACGCCCGGCTGCGCGACCGTCGCGGCGAGATTCTGTTCATCGACGCGCGCAAGCTCGGTCACATGGTGGATCGAACGCGGCGCGAATTTTCCGCCGAAGACATCGCGAAGATCGCCGAGACCTATCATCGCTGGCGCGAGGGAAACGGCTATGAGGATGTCCCCGGCTTCTGCAAGGCCGCTGATCACGACACGATCAGGGAGCATGGCTACGTATTGACCCCCGGACGCTATGTCGGCGCGGAGTGGGGCCGGTTTCTCTGAAACAATATAGTAGTTGGATTGAATGACACAAAGCC
>CAYYSM010000276.1:0-3806 GCA_964474225.1 uncultured Hyphomicrobiaceae bacterium | reverse complement strand
CGGTCGTCTCGACGGTGGATTCGTAGGGAAGTTCGTCATGCAGGCGCAGATAGAGCTTCTCGCGCGTGACCTCCGCCGCCCAGACGCGCAGCGGCGCATCGGCGAGCTGATCTTCCGGGTAGAGCCAGGGGCCGGGCGGCATCGCTTTCGCGAGATAGTCGCGCAGGTCGGCTACGCCATCGCCGCTCAGCGCCGAGATCATGAAGACCTGATCGAAATCCACCCGCGACGTAAGCTGCGCCGTCAGCTCCAGCAGCTTGTCCTTGCGTACGCGGTCGATCTTGTTGAGCGCCAGCGCCACAGGCTGCTTGATGCCCTTCAGCCGGTCGAGGATCGCCTCGACCTGCTCATCGAGGCCCTTTTGCGCATCCACGAGCAGCAGGACGACATCGGCCTCCAGCGCCTCGGTCCAGGCCGTGTCCACCATCGCACGGTCGAGCCGGCGGCGCGGCCGGAAGATGCCCGGCGTGTCGACGAGAATGATCTGCGTGTTGCCGGTGATCAGGATGCCCCGCAGGCGGGCGCGCGTCGTCTGGACCTTGTGCGTGACAATCGTGACCTTTGATCCGACGAGCTGGTTAGTCAGCGTCGATTTGCCCGCGTTCGGCGCGCCGATGATGGCGGCGAAGCCGCAAGCGGTCTCGCCCTGTCCGGTCTCCGGCGTGTCCGCCTGTTCCGCCTCACTCACCCTTGCTCTCCGGCCAGACGCCCTCGCGCACGAGAATCTTCGTCGCGGCCGCCTCCTGCGCGGCGCGCTTGCTCGCGCCCGTGCCGCGCGCCGGCTCGTAGCCCTCCACGCGCGCCTCCACTGTGAACCGCGGCGCATGATCCGGCCCCGAGCGCGCGATTTCATTATATTCGGGCAAGGGCCGTTTCATGCCTTGCGCCCATTCCTGCAGTGCGGTCTTGGGGTCGATCGGCACCGGGCCGGGTTCGCTCAGCCGCTTGCCCCAGAGCCGGTGGATCAGCGCGCGCGCCGCATCGTAACCGCCGTCGAGGAACACCGCGCCGATCACGGATTCGCAGACATCCGCAAGGATCGCCGCCTTCTTCGCGCCGCCGCTCGCCGCCTCTGCCTCGCTCATGCGGACGTGGGGGCCGAGATCGAACGCCCGCGCGATGTCGGCGCAAGTGTCGCGGTGCACCAGATCATTGTAGCGCCGGGCGAGCGCGCCTTCACTTTCTTCCGGAAAGGTCTTGTAGAGGTTTTCGGCGATGACCAGGCCCAGCACCCGGTCGCCGAGGAATTCGAGCCGCTGATAGTCCGGGCCGTCAGGCGCACTCTGCGCGCTGGGGTGCGTCAGGGCCAGACGCAGCAAGGCGGGATCGGCGAATTCATACCCCAGCCGTCGGGGCAGCGTGTCTTGCGCGCTCAGTTCAGCCACCTGTCCTATTCGATCACCTGGAACAGACGCGACCAACGGATCACGAAGGGCCACTCCCAGAACTCGAACAGGCTGCCGTCGGGGCTGACCGAGAAGAAGGTGATTTCCGCCCGCCCGATCAGGTTCTCCTCCGGCACGAAGCCCACACCCCGCGCGCCGAAGAAGCGGCTGTCCGAGGAATTGTCCCTGTTGTCGCCCAGCATAAAGTAATGACCCTCAGGGACGACATACACATCCGTGTTATCGCCCGGGCGGTTGTTGAAGACATCCAGCGTTTCGTAGCTCACGCCGTTCGGCAGCGTCTCGCGATAGCGGCGCACCTCGCGCGTTCGGCCCCGGCCCAGTTCCAGCGTGAAGTCCGACAGGCGCTCGCGCTCGACCGCCTCGCCGTTGATATGCAGCTCGCCGTCAATCATCTGGATGCTGTCGCCCGGCAGACCGACGATCCGCTTGATGTAATCGCTGTTGTTGTCGCGCGGCAGCTTGAAGACCGCAACATCGCCGCGCTCCGGCTTGCTCGAAAAGATGCGCCCATCAAAAGACGCCAGCCCGAACGGGAAGGAATACTGGCTGTAGCCGTAGCTGAACTTGGAGACGAACAGATAATCGCCGATCAACAGCGTCGGCTTCATCGAGCCGGACGGGATATTGAAGGGCTGATAGAGAAAAATCCGCACGAGGAACGCGAGCAGCAGGGCGATGACGACGACGCGCACTGTCTCCCAGAATGTGCTCTTCTCATCCGAGTTCGCGTCGACGCTCATGCGATCACTCCCGCTCCATGTCGTGTTGACGGTTTCGTGCGATGCCGCAGGGTATAGACGCTCAGGATTGAGGGTGCAATGCGGCGGGAGGCGGCGGTTCGTGTTTGCCGCGCCAGTCGCGCCAGAACTCGGTGAAGCCCGCGATGATCTCGTCGGCTCGCGGCATCCGCTGGTTGTTTTTATGGAACCGGCGCAGATAGGTGACATATGCGTGGCCGAGGCCGTAGGTCAAGGCGGCCGCCGTCGCCCCGGTAATGGCGGAGCCGGCGAGCGTGCCGATGCCGGGAATGAGCTTGATCGCGCGCCCGGCGAGAAAGCGCCCGCTGGCTGTCAGACCGAGCGCGCCAAGGAGCGTACCGGCCAGCTTTCGCAGGTCGCCGCGCTCCAGCGGCACGCCCATCTGCAGCGAGACACGCACAATCATGCCCGCCTGAATGCCGAACACCCCGGCGGCGTCAGCGAGCGGCAGCGGCGTCGCCCCGGTGGCCCCGGCGGCGCCCGCCGCGGCGCGCACAGTCTGCATGGCCTTGGTGGACATCGCCTCCAGATTGCGGGAGGCGAGCGCGAATGCCCGCTCGGCCTCGTCGGGGATCACCCGCTCTGTCTCGGCCATCAGGTCTTCCAGCCCCATCGGCTGAAAGGTCTGGCCCTCGATCTCGATCGCCAGCGCGCGCACCCGCACCACCGCCGCGCAGTCCGGCAGAATCTCGCGCACCCGCTCGTGAAAGCCGGGCGCCATGCCCGCCTTGGTCAGCACGCAGATGACCGGGACGCCGAATTCGCGGAACAGCGCGACGGCCTTTTCTTCGCCCGGCTGTACGGTGAGCGACGGCTCGTCGATACACAGCCACGCGGCGTGGATATGATCGAACGGGTCGTCGGACTTGTTCGCCGCGGCGATTTCCTGGCGGAGATTGTCCAGCGTCTCGCGGAAGCGCTCGATCTCCAGCCCCTCGGTGTCGCAGACCCGCAGGATGTCCTTCTCGCCAGGCTCTTCCGGGTACCAGATGCGCCCCCGTGTGCGCGGGCGGCCTGCCAGCGTGTCGCCGACCTCCTTGCCGAACACCGCGCCGATAAGCGTCGTCTTGCCCACGCCCGTGCGTCCGGCGACGACAATGTTGAAGCGGCCGAGTTCGGCGCGCGCCTCTTTCAGCCGCTGCTCCCACATGTCGAGCGGCACCTTGCCCGCCGCGTCCATCAGGTCGCGCCATCGCGGACCAGCGGCTTCCGGCTCAGTGGCGCGGATGGCGGCCGGGTCCGGCAGAGGGGCCGGTTTGCCGCGCGCCTCGAGGCCCAACCAGCGCCCCAGGCGGTAGAACCGCGCACGCTTCGCCCGGCGGAGGCAGGCGGCCTCCAGCGCAAGGCGCAGCGCGGTCCTTTCGGCGTCCGATCCCTCTGGAATAGCACTAGGCAGAGCATTCATCAGCGCATCACGCGCGGGCTGCTGCGTCGCCACGTCGAGGCCCGCCGACGCCATCGTCAGGCTCAGCAGCCAGGCATCAACCTCGCCGAGCGCCTCCGGCGTCTCCGGCTGCGCACCCAGCCGGCGCGCCGCCCAGCGGGCCAACGCCAGCGGACCGGGCTGCCCGTGCGCCTTGGCCGCTAGCGCCGCCGCGCCAGCCGCGAGCCGCTCCCGGTTGCGCGCCTCGCCAGCCGG
>CAYYSM010000275.1:0-3815 GCA_964474225.1 uncultured Hyphomicrobiaceae bacterium | reverse complement strand
GCAAACTACGCTTATTCCCGGCACAGACCTGCAACCCAGCCGCATCGGGCTGGGCACCTGGGCCATCGGCGGCTGGATGTGGGGCGGCACTGAGGAACAGGAGTCGATCCGAACCATTCATGCGGCCATTGATCGCGGCATTACGCTGATCGATACCGCGCCGGTCTATGGCATGGGCCGGTCAGAGGAGATCGTCGGCAAGGCCATCGCGCAGTCCGACCGTGACAAGCTGGTGATCTCGACGAAGGCCGGACTGGAATGGCAGGGCCGCCAGCCCTACCGCAACGCCACGCGGGACCGCCTGACTGCGGAGATCGACGACAGCCTGACGCGCCTGGGCGTCGACGTGATCGACATCCATCACGTTCACTGGCCGGACCCGCTCGTCCCGATCGAGGAGACGGCTGGCGCAATGAAGGAGATTTATGATGCCGGGAAAATCCGCGCGGTCGGCGTCAGCAACTTCTCGGTCGAGCAGATGGCGCAGTTCCGGCAGGTCTGCCCGCTGCATGTCATCCAGCCGCCCTACAATCTCTTCGAGCGCGGCATCGAGGACGACGTCCTGCCCTATGCGCGCGAGCGTGACATCGCGACGCTGACCTACGGCGCGCTGTGCCGTGGCCTGCTGACCGGCAAGATGACGCAGCATCAGGAGTTTCAGGGCGACGATCTGCGCCAGACCGACCCCAAATTCCGACAGCCGCGCTTCATCCAGTATCTCACCGCCGCGGAGCAGCTCGACCAACTGGCCCAGGAGCGGTTTGGCAAGCGCGTGCTGCATCTGGCGCTGCGCTGGCTGCTCGACCGGCGGGGCGTGAGCGTGGCGCTGTGGGGCGCGCGGCATCCCGGCCAACTCGACCCGATCAGCGAGATCACCGACTTCCACATCGACGAGCAGACCGCGCGCGACATCGACCGAATCCTCGACGAGTGCATCAAGCAGCCGGTCGGCCCGGAGTCATGTCGCCGCCGACGCGCGAGGACAAGGCTGCGTGATCTGGTCACTGAAACGCGGGCGCAACTGTGGCGTTATACGCTTGAGCGCACCGTAGACGGCGCGCCGCTGGCCGCGTCTGCCTTTCAACGCACAAGACGGACAGGAGCCGAAAGAAATATGAAACTGCTTCGCACGATTTTCGCCGGCCTCGGCGCGCTTGCGCTGGTCGGCGTCGCAGCCGCCGGCGCTGCGCATGCAGAGCCGACTGATGTCACCGTCCGCGTCATCAGCAAGGGCGCGAAGTTCGTCGGGTCAAGCATGGGCGGGGTGCAAATCACCCTGCGCGACGCCAACACAGGCGAGCTTCTTGCGCAGGGCCAGACTCGCGGCGGTACGGGCAGCACCGAAAAGATCATGAAAAGCGCGCATGAACGCGGCGCGCCGGTCTCGACCGAAGACTCGGCGAAATTCACGACCACGCTCGATCTGGAGACGCCGCGGCTCGTGCGCGTCGAAGCCTACGGGCCGATGTCGCAGCGCCAGTCCGCCGTGACCGTGGCCTCGACACAGTGGGTCGTGCCGGGCAAGGACGTGACCGGCGGCGATGCCTGGCTGCTGGAGCTGCCGGGCTTCGTCGTGGATGTGGTCGCGCCGCAGACCCCGACGAAGGCCGGCGACGCGCCGCAGACGATCAACCTCAAGGCGCATGTCTCGATGATGTGCGGCTGCCCGATCACCCCGGATGGCCTGTGGGATGCCAACACGTACGAGGTCGCGGCGATGTTGATGCGCGACGGTGAAGTCGTGCGCACAGTCCCGATGTCCTACGCGGGCTCGGCCAGCCAGTTTGAGGGCGAGGTCGAGGTGAAAGAGCCGGGCGCGTATGAGGCAGTGGTCTACGCCTACGACCCGGCGAGCGGCAATACCGGGCTTGATCGGGCGGCGTTCTCGCTGGACTAGCCGAGACAAGACACGCAGACACCAAAGGAGGCAGGGTACATGACGGAGCAGAAACCGGAGGTCAAAGGCTTCTACGACCCCAAGACGGGCAGCGCGCAATACGTCGTGTCCGATCCGGACAGCAAGAAGGCGGCGATCATCGACCCGGTCTGGGACTATGACGAGAAGGCCGGACAGGTCTGCACGCCGAACGCGGACGAAATCCTGAAATACGTGCAGGATGCCGGGCTGGAGGTCGTCTGGATTCTCGACACGCATCCGCACGCCGACCACTTTTCGGCGGCGCAATACCTGAAGAGCAAGCTGGGCGCCCCGACCGCCATCGGCGAGCATGTCGTCAAGGTGCAGAAGCTCTGGAAGGACATCTACAATCTGCCGGATGATTTCCCGACCGACGGCTCACAGTGGGACCACTTGTTCAAGGACGGGGACACCTTCGAAATCGGTTCGCTGCCCGTGCGGGTGATGTTCAGCCCCGGCCACACGCTGGCGTCGATCACCTACGTGGTCGGCGATGCGGCCTTTGTGCACGACACTCTGATGATGCCGGATTCCGGCACCTCGCGGGCCGACTTCCCCGGCGGCAGCGCGCGGGAACTCTACCAGAGCATTCAGCGGCTGCTGGAATTGCCGGACGAGACCCGCGTGTTCGTCGGCCATGACTACGGGCGCGACGGGCGCAAACCCATGTGGGAAACCACGATCGGCGACACGAAGCGCAACAACATCCACCTGCGCGACAACCCGAGCGAGGATGAGTATGTGCGCATCCGCAACGCGCGGGACGCTGAGCTGCCGCTTCCGCACCTGATGCTGGAGGCGCTGCAGATCAACATTCGCGGCGGGCGCACGCCGAGACCGGAGGCGAACGGCGTCTCTTACCTCAAGATCCCGCTCAATCAGTTCTCCGGCACATCCGACGTCTGCGACAACCCCCAGACCATCACCGATTAGCCCGAACAGGGGCGACATGCTGTTGTCATCCCGGGTGCTGCGCAGCACGCAAGTGGTGCGCTGCTGACCCGGGATCATTCGCCCGCCCGAACCATACGGGTCCCGTGTCTGCGGCGCGTCATTATATGCCGCACCGCGCACGGGACGACAGCGAGCCTCGCGGTCACGCAGATTGAATCCATCTGGTATGTGATTGGTCTTTATTTTTTGAATTATTCTAATTATAACTCAAGGCATTGAGGGAATGGACGCCGCGCTGCCGGTCCGCGGCAACGCATAGGCGAGCCGGAAAGGACAAGCCTTGATCGAGATCAACATCTGGACCGTCCTGATTGCGGCATTCATCACGGCGGTCATGACCGGCGTCGGCGCGCTGCCATTCCTGTTTTATCGGCGCGTCAGCGGCAGCGTCCTCGGCTACGCCAACGCCGCGGCGGCGGGCCTGATGCTCGCGGCGAGCCACAGCCTGATCGCCGAGGGCGTCGCGCTGAACGCCGAACGCGCGCTGATCGGCGTGCTGATCGGGCTGGGCGCGATCATCGCCAGCAACCGGCTCATCCCCTCCGGCGACGGCCTTGAGGTCGCCAATCTCGGCGGGGTCGATGCGCGCAAGGCGCTGCTGATCCTCGGCATCATGACCGCGCACTCCTTCGCGGAAGGCATCGGCGTCGGCGTGTCCTTCGGCGGGACCGAGGCTTTAGGCATCTTCATCACCACAGCGATCGCGTTTCACAACGTGCCGGAGGGGCTGGCGATCTCGCTGGTGCTGGTGCCGCGCGGCACGCCGGTGTGGAAGGCGGCCGGCTGGAGCATCTTCACCAGCCTGCCGCAGCCGCTGATGGCCGTGCCCGCCTTCCTGTTCGTTCAGGCGTTCGAGCCGTTCCTGCCCATCGGGCTGGGCATCGCCGCCGGCGCGATGATCTGGATGGTGTTTTCCGAGCTGATCCCCGACGCGATGGAGGAG
>CAYYSM010000274.1:0-3828 GCA_964474225.1 uncultured Hyphomicrobiaceae bacterium | reverse complement strand
GCCACAAGGTGGAACTGCCGAATTACGGGGTCTTTGACGAGAAGCGCATCTTCAGCCCCGGCGAGATGCCCGGCCCGATGAGCTTTCGCGGCGTGCGCCTCGGCGTGCCGATCTGCGAGGACATCTGGATCGAGGATGTCTGCGAATGCCTGGCCGAGACGGGCGCGGAACTGCTGATCGTGCCGAACGGCTCGCCCTACACGCTGGCCAAGCAGGAAACCCGGCAAAATGTCGCTGTCGCGCGCGTCGCCGAGAGCGGGCTGCCGCTGGTGTACCTGAACCAGATCGGCGGGCAGGACGAGCTGGTGTTCGACGGCGCGTCTTTCGTGCTGAATGCCGGCGGGGCGCTGGCCCTGCAGATGCTTGACTGGCGCGAGCAGATCGCCATCACCGAGTGGACGCGCGGACCCGAGGGCTGGGGTTGCGCGCCGGGCGAAAAAACCGTGCTGATCGAAGGCGACGCCGCCGCTTATCAGGCAAGCGTGCTGGGCCTGCGGGATTACGTGGAAAAGAACGGCTTTCCCGGCGTTGTGCTCGGCCTGTCGGGCGGGATCGACTCCGCGCTCTCCGCCGCCATCGCCGTCGATGCGCTGGGCGCAAGCCGCGTGCACTGCATCATGCTGCCCTACAAATACACCTCCGAGGCCAGCCGCAGCGACGCCGCCGCCTGCGCCGAAGCGCTAGGCGTGCGCTACGACACCGTGCCGATCGCCGCGCCGGTCGAAGGCTTCATCTCCGCGCTCGACCCCGTGCTCGATGGCGGCGGCCACGGCGTCACGGTCGAAAACCTGCAGTCGCGCACACGCGGCACGATCCTGATGGCAGTGTCCAACGAAACCGGCGCGATGCTGGTGACGACCGGCAACAAGTCGGAAATGTCGGTCGGCTACGCCACGCTCTACGGCGACATGAACGGCGGCTTCAATCCGATCAAGGACCTCTACAAGACGCAGGTCTATGCCGCCGCGCGCTGGCGAAACGCCAACCAGCCGATCGGGGGCCTCGGGCCGGCCGGCGAGGTCATCCCAGAGAACATCATCACCAAGGCCCCGAGCGCCGAACTCGCCGAAGACCAGACCGACCAGGACACGCTGCCGCCCTATGACGCGCTCGACGACATCCTGCGCTGCAAGATCGAGCACGAGATGCCGCATGACGAGATCGTCGCGCGCGGGCACGACGACGCGGTGGTCCGAAAGGTCGAGAACATGCTGCGCATCGCCGAGTACAAGCGCCGCCAGTCCGCGCCGGGCGTGAAGATCACCGAGCGGGTATTCGGCCGCGACTGGCGCTATCCGATCACCAACAAGTTCCGCGAAGGCCGGTCCTGAAATGAGCGAGATCGCCGTCCGTTTTGCGCCGAGCCCGACGGGCCTTCTGCATATCGGGAACATTCGCCCGGCGTTGTTCAACTGGCTGTTCGCCCGAAAGCACGGCGGGCGCTTCGTGCTGCGCCTCGACGACACGGATATGGCGCGATCGCGCGAGGAATACGCGGACGCGATCCGCGAGGACCTGCGCTGGCTTGGGCTGACCTGGGACGAGGAAGTGCGCCAGTCCGACCGGCTCGACCTGTATGCCGAGGCGGTGGAGACGCTGAAGGCCGCCGGCCGGCTCTACCCGGCCTACGAGACGCCGGACGAACTGGAGCGCCGCCGCAAGCGCCAGCGCGCGCAAGGTCTGCCGCCGATCTACGATCGCGCCGCGCTGAAGCTGACCGACGCGGATCGCGCAAAGCTCGAAGCCGAGGGCCGCAAGCCGCACTGGCGGTTCAAGCTCCATCATCGCGAGGTCGCCTGGGACCACCTGATCCGCGGCGCGCAGACCATCGACGCCGGCTCGCTCTCCGACCCGATTCTGGTGCGCGAGGACGGCACGTATCTCTACACGCTGCCGAGCGTCGTGGACGACATCGCGCTGGGCATCACGCATGTCATCCGCGGCGAGGACCACGTCGCCAACTCCGGCGCGCAGATCCAGATCTTCGAGGCGCTGGGCGCGGCGCCACCGCAGTTCGCGCATCACAACATGCTGGTCGGCGCAGAGGGGGAGGCGCTGGGCAAGCGGCTCGGCACGCTCTCGATCCGCCAGATGCGCGAGGAGGGGCTGGAGCCGCTGGCGATCCTGAGCCATTCCGCCGCGATCGGCACCTCGGACGCGGTCGAGGCGCATCAGAGCCTGGATGAACTGAGCGACAGCTTCGATCTAGCGAAGGTCTCGCGCGCGCCGGCGCGCTTCGACATGGCGGAGCTGCGCGGCGTCAACGCGCGGCTGCTGCACGAGCGCCCCTATGAGAAGATCGCGGACGGGCTGGCGGCACTCGGCGTGGGCGGCGGCGAAGAGTTCTGGCTGGCCGTGCGCGGCAACGTGACGGTGCTGAGCGACGCGCTGGAGTGGTGGCAGGTGGTCGAAGGGCCGGTCATGCCGGTGATCGAGGATGAAGCGCTGTGCGCGGCGGCAGCCGATCTGCTCCCGCCGGAGCCGTGGGACGATACGACCTGGAAGACATGGACCGACGCGGTCAAGGCCGAGACGGGCAAGAAGGGCCGCGCACTGTTTCACCCGCTGCGCCTGGCGATCACGGGGCGCGATGCCGGCCCAGAGCTTGGCGCGCTCCTGCCGCTGATCGGCCACGAGAAGGTCGCCGCCCGCCTGCGCGGGGAAACAGCATAGGCTCTGCGCAATTTGCCGCTGTCATCGGCAAAGTAGCCAACCTGTCGGGGCGGATGCGAGCCGTTCGAGCCAAGCGAACAAAGCGCCGCATCCGCTACATCCATCGGTCAGACCGTCTTCCTGTTCAAACGATGCGAAGTCGCTCCCCTGCCGCAATCAGAGCATCCCGAAAACGGTAAGTGGCATCAGAAATAATTTTCCGCTCCGCGATACGGACCTGGCTATATGGCGTCATGGCAGCCCCTGGGCCCGTCTCATATGGCTCTAAGATGTTGCGGAACTCCCAATACGCTTCACTCACCCTTGCATCGACCTGCTCATCCTCGCGTCTTACATCCTCGGAAAAAGGCTCATACTGGCTGAAAATTCCGATGATATTGGACCGGAAGATGAGCATGCTCTGGTCTGACCAGGTTTCTTCTTCACTACTGATTTTGAGGCTGCCAATTTCTTCTGCAAGACCAATCATGCCCTCGAAGTGCCCTTTCGCACTGTACCGCTCTGGCTCTGCAAGTTCCTGATGCAGCCTTTCGTGGCTTTCTGCAAGCCGATCCGCATATTGCGCCGCCAAATCGAGATCGTCGTCACGGAATAGAAGATATTCGATCTTGTGAAAGCCCCGGAAATCGTCACTCGTTTCACCCCCGGTGAATGAGTACGGTCTTGCGTCAATGTCTGAGTCGCTCTGCTCGAAGGACGCCGCCAGAACCTCGATCTCTTCATACGGAGGGCGGGCATCGACGTAAGCTCGGCGCACGGCAGCCAGATCGCGCGACTTGATGGCCGACTGAAGTTTTTTCACAAGGTCTATTTGCGCCTCGTTACGCGAGCGGAAATACGACACGCCCTTTAGCGCCGCGGACTTGAAGCGCTCATCGTTGGCTTGTGCCTGGCCGATAAAGCTCGGCCACGCACCAGCGCTACTCGATGCCGTCGCTCCGAAGGCGGTTATCGCGCCCGCGGCCATTGCTTGTTCGAAAAACTGCCTGCGTGAAACTCGCTTCCTCACCGTTGCACTCCCTCTTCCAGAACCGATGACCTTGCCCAACCAGTTGAGATTACTGGTGCAAGCACGTCTCACAGGGAGATAAGCTGCAAGCCAGGCGGACACCTCGAAAAACCCCTCCCCGAATCGGCAGCGGCATGATTCACTCT
>CAYYSM010000273.1:0-3835 GCA_964474225.1 uncultured Hyphomicrobiaceae bacterium | reverse complement strand
GCCCACGAGACGTTGTTGCGGCCTTGTGAAGACAGATAGCGCTCGGCCGCCTCGGCGAAGGTGAGGCTGGTGAGTTCGGCGCGTTGCTGCTTGCGTTCCTCGGCTACGTCTACTCCTTGCAGTACTTGGCCGCGCAAGGCCTCTGCCTTGCGCCGGGCTTGGTCGGGCGTAAGGTCCCCCATACGGCCGAGTGATTGTCGGCGGGTCTTTCCCTGACGCCCGCCAAGGCGGTACTCAAAGAAAAACGTAATCATCTGGCTCGGGGCCACGCGGGCCCCGAAGCCCTTGATGGCCTCGTCGTGCAACAGCAAGGCCTTACCGCTCTTAAGGACCTGCCCTTGTAGCTCCTGAAGCTTGCTCTTGGTGACGCGTCCGCGCATGGGCTTTGCTCTTGTGTAGGCACCGTGTAGGAACGGCAAAAACACTAAGCGGAACTCCATGGAACGGCAAGAAATAATAAATACAACGAAGTCAATGTCTTGTATGCCCAACGGAACTGTGAGGAATGAGGCTGTGACGTATATTGCCTAACTTTTAATCAGTAGGTCGCAGGTTCGAATCCTGCTGGGCTCACCAATCAAATCAAAGGTTTAGGGAAAAGTCGATACCTTCCATCCGGGCGCGGGGAAGGATATGGGGAAGCGCTCTACAAATATTCGGGCGAATGGAATAGCGCTTGCCTGCGAATGGCGGGCCGAGCGGCGAGCCTATCGTCCCGCTTCCACCGATCGTCAGTTGGACGCTCTTGACGGCTACCGTTAATCCCTGCTCAAACTCTAACATGGCCGGAGACGTTAGCCGATAATTTGTAATCAGTAGGTCGCGGGTTCGATTCCTGCAGCCGGCACCACCCACCCCCCTGTCACACATGACTTTTTAGCACCGCGTTGGAAAATTCCGCAGGATCGTCCAGCGGAACGCTAGCGGAACTGAGAAACGCCAGACACAAAAAACAACGCCGCATATCCGGGATCAGATGGATCATCCTCATGCGGAAGTCGGGGCATGGCCGAAGATGGTACGTCGCCGCCGACGCCTAAGAGCGTGCTGGCCTATGTCGAAGCCTGAAACTTCGCGGCGCCGCGAAGTTCTTTCACCCTCCGCGCCGGAATTGCGCACGGTCGGTCTGCTTACGCGCGGCGTGTTCTGGGCGGTCATCGGCGTGCTGGAATTGTCGAACCATTGCCGGCGGCTTTCCGTACAGCTTGCCAACGCGCTTGCCGAGCGCCCAGCGACCCATGCGATGCTCTCTGGATAATCCATCAAAAGAAGAGGGAGGTTGAACGTGAGGAAGACGCATTATCAGGTGCCCAACGCCGCGCCCGCCCCGGCGACCGCGCGGTACAGCCATTGCGTCAAGGTTGGCGAATGGCTTTATGTCACCGGCCAGCTTCCGGTGGACCCGGACAACCCGGACGCGCCGTTGCCTGGCGACATCAAGAGCCAGACGGAGCTTTCCTTCCGCAACCTGGAGCGCATACTGGCGCATGTCGGCTATGAGTTCGCCGATACGGTATTCGCGCGGGTCTATCTGGCCAACTTTGAGCGCGATTACCCCGGATTCAACGAGGTCTATCTCCGCTATTACGACGCGGAGGAGACGCTGCCCGGTCGCACCACGGTGGGCGTGGCGAAGCTGGGTCGCGATGCGCTCGTCGAGGTCGATCTGGTCCTTTACCGGGAGGCGTGAGCGTTGCGCCAGCCACTGAGGTTGCCGACGGCATCATCGCCTGTTCCGCCTGCCGGACGGACGCCACCGACATTTTCGCGATCGGGGGCCGCGCACGGTTTCCCTGCCCCTGGAGCGGGTAACGGCAGCTGATCAGGGAAGCGCACGTGGATTGACGCAGGTCGTGTCAGCAGTGACTCCGAAAGCGCATAAGACGTGGGCCTGGACAGAGAAATTTTGGCCCAAAGTACTGACGCTCGCATCAGCAGACCTGCCGCATCGAAAGCGGCACAGACCTCGTTCCTGACGCCGCCGGTCGGCAGGGCGCTGTTCTTTCTCAAGGGCGTCGCGCCGCCGCAGATCACCACGCTGGCGATTTATCGCGGTGTGTTGCCCTTAATCGGCATTCAACTGGTCGGTCTCGCGCTGCTATTCTTGTTCCCTGAATTGGCGACCTGGCTGCCAGACGCGATCGGCTGGTGAGCGGAATGGATTTGGGGGCATGGCAGGATCTGGCGGCGCTCGCCGCTGTGCTGGGCGCGTGCGGCGCGGTCGCCGGTTTGGTGGCCGGGCTGCTGGGCATCGGCGGCGGCATCGTGATCGTGCCGGTCCTGTTCGAGATGCTCCCGTTCATCGGTGTGCCGGACGAGTTGCGGATGCATGTGGCGGTCGGCACCTCGCTCGCCGTCATCATCCCGACCTCGATCAGCTCGGCGCGCGCGCATTATCGGCGCGGGGCGGTTGATACCGGAATACTCAGGACGCTCGCGCCGTCGGTGTTTGCGGGCGTCATCGCCGGGACAGTGCTGGCGGCGTTCGTGGCCGGGGCCGTTCTGACGGTCGTGTTCGCCACCGTCGCTTTGCTCGTGGCGGCGAACATGCTGCTTCGCCCGGAGGGCGCGCGGCTGGCCAATAACCTTCCCGGCCCTGGCGGGCAGAGCGCGCTCGGCCTGTTCATCGGCGGCGTTTCGGTCATCATGGGCATCGGCGGCGGGACGGTCGGCGTGCCGCTCCTCAGCCTGTTCAACGTGCGGATACACCGGGCTGTCGCGACCGCCTCGGTACAGGGGCTCATCATCTCCGTGCCCGGCGCGATCGGCTTCGTGATCAGCGGCTGGTCGCAAACCGCGTTCGCGGATGGGTATCTCGGCTATGTGCTGCTGCCCGGCGCGGCGATTATCGCCGTCCTTTCGACAAGCCTCGCTCCGCTGGGCGCGCGCCTTGCCCACGCCTTGCCGGATGTGTGGCTGCGCCGCGCCTTCGGCGCGTTTTTGCTGATAACCGCCGCCCGGCTCTACGCGAGCCTTTAGAGCGCCGCGACCGTGCCGTCGCTGCGCGGATCGCTCGCGCCCTCCAGCGTGCCGTCGGGGTGGCGGACAATCGCACCGGCATGGCCCATGATCTGGGCGAAACGCTCCATCACCTCGACATCGTGCCCGGCGTCGCGCAGGCGCGCGATTACGTGTTCCCCGAAACCATCCTCGATCTTCAAGCTCGTGCTCTCTTCACCCCAGGTCCGGCCCAATAGCCAGCGCGGCGCGCTCACGGCCTGCTGCAGCGGCTGGCCGTGCATGGCGTAGCGCGAGAAGATCGCGGCCTGGGTCTGCGGCTGGCCCTCGCCGCCCTTGGTGCCGTAGGTCATGACGCGGCCGTCTTTAAAGCGCGCGAGCGCCGGGTTCAGCGTGTGGAACGGCTTGCGCCCGGGGTGCAGCGGGTTTACCGCGTCCGGGTCGAGCGAAAAGCTGATCCCCCGGTTCTGCCACAGAACGCCGGTCGCGGGCGAGACGACGCCTGAGCCGTATTCCCAGTAGATCGACTGGATGAAGCTGACCGCGCGGCCATCCGCGTCGACCGCCCCCATCCAGATGGTGTCCTTGCCGTCCGGCGCTGGCGCGGGCCAGGGCGCGGCGCGTTCAACGTCTATGGCTTCGGCTTCGGCGGCGACGCGCTCGGGCTTGAGGAAATCCGCCGGCGCGGCGCTGGCGAAGCGCGGGTCGGTGACATGCGCATCACGGATCAGAAAAGCGCGCTTGGTCGCCTCCAAGATCCGATGGACGTGATCGAAGCTCTCGGCCTGCTCGGCGCGCAACCGCTCGTAGATCGCGAGGATGAGCAGCGAGGCCAGCCCCTGCGTCGGCGGCGGCATGTTGTAGACCGTGCCGATAC
>CAYYSM010000272.1:0-3849 GCA_964474225.1 uncultured Hyphomicrobiaceae bacterium | reverse complement strand
GGTAGTGAGCGCGCTGGCGGCGGCCGGGCTGGCGCTCGTCTTCGTGCTCCTGTGCCGCAGCAAGCAGCAGGCGCAGACGCTCACAAACATCGTCGTGCTGCTGGTCTCGGCGATCGGCGGGAGCATGGTGCCCCGCTTCCTTATGCCGCAATGGATACAGGATCTCGGCTGGTTGACCCCGAACACCTGGACGTTGGAAGCGTATAACGAGATTTTCTGGCGGGCCAGCGGGCTGGATGCCGTCGTGTTGCCCTGGGCTGTGCTCGGCGCAACCGGCCTTGTGGCGCTTCTGGCTGCGAATATGCTGGCGCACAGGCACGCGGGCTGACGAGGGAGCTTGAAGGATGGAACAAGTCATCGCGCAGGTGCGCGAGAGCATCGGCGGGGCGGACAAGGCCCGCACCACCGTCATCGGGTTGAGCCTGGCCGTGGGCGTGATCCTGGCCTGGCTGGCACTGCATGTCTATGCGGTGTTCTTCATTGATCTGGCGGCGATCAATCCGCTGCTCGTGCTCGCCATCGTGGCGGCGCAGTGCTGGCTCTATGTCGGCATCTTCATCGTCGCGCATGACTGCATGCACGGCTCGCTCGCGCCGGGGCGGCCTGCGGTCAACCGCTGGTTCGGGCGGATCTGCTTGTTCCTCTACGCCGCCTTCGACTTCGACACGCTCAAGGCCAAGCATCGCGATCACCACCAGCACGCCGGGACCGAGCACGACCCCGACTTCCATGAAGACGATCCCGGCTCGTTCTGGGCTTGGTATGTGCGGTTCTTCCGGGAATATTTCTCGGGCCGCGAGCTGCTGATCATCCTCGCGGCGGTGGTGGCCTATGTGTGGCTGCTGGGCGCGTCGCTCGTCAACATCTGGCTGTTCTGGGCGCTGCCGGCGATCGTCTCGTCGCTACAGCTTTTCTATTTCGGCACCTATCTGCCGCACCAGCCGGGCCAGGAGCCGTTCGCTGACCGTCACAACAGCCGGACGAACGACTATCCGCACTGGCTGTCGCTGCTGACCTGCTTCCATTTCGGCTATCACCACGAGCATCACCTGTTTCCGTACCTGCCGTGGTGGCGGCTGCCCAGTGCGCATGACGCACTGCGCCGGGCGGAGGCGGGGGCTTAGGCGCGCTCGTCGCTTTCGATGAGGCTGGGCTTGGTCCACAGCCCGTCCCGCGGACGCACCGGCCGGATAGCGGCGAGCGCGTGAACGCCGAGCGCATCCAGCCCGCCGAGCGTGAGACTTCCGACCTTGCGCGCGCGGCTCGTGCTCACGCGCCGGTCCCACGCGCGCGGTCCCAGCGCCTGAACGTCGCGGCCGATGGCGCGGTAGATGCGGCTGGCCGCGGCGATGGTCCAGGCCGAGCGCAGCGGCAGTTCCGCGATCCCCTGCCGTGCCGAAACATAATACGCATCCGCCAGATCGAGCAGCCGGTCGACCACCCCCGCGACCTGGTCGCGATAGGCCGGATCGGCGACCCGGTCCTGCGGCACGCCCGCCTCCGCCAGCCATTCGGCCGGAAGATAGACACGTCCGTCCTGCGCATCCTCGATAACATCGCGCGCGATGTTGGTAAGCTGGAAGCCGAGGCCGAGATCGCAGGCGCGCAGCAGGGTGGGCCGGTCGCGCACGCCCATGATCATCGCCATCATCACGCCGACGACGCCCGCGACGTGGTAGCAATAATCCAGCGTGTCCTCGACGGTCTCGTAGTGACGGCCCTCGACATCCATGGCGAAGCCGTCGAGCAGCTCCAGCGGATGCCGCGCCGGGATGTCATGCTTCGCCGCCACCCGCGCCAGCGCCTCGAACACCGGCTCTTCCGCCTCGCCGTTCAGGGCCGCTTCCGTCTTCTCGCGCAGCTCGGCCAGGCATAGCGCGCAGGCGCTCGGCCCGCCGCCATTTGCGCGGAAGCCGAAATCCTGCCCGTCGATCCGGTCATCGCAATAGCGGCACCAGGCATAGAGCATATAGGCGTCGTGCCGGGTCTCGCGCGGGAACAGCTTGGCCGCCGCCGCGAAGCTCTTGGAGCCGCGCTCGATGCGCCGTTTGCTGTCGCGGACGATCGGGTCTCGGAGCATCAGGGTCATGCGGGTTGTGCTTGGCGAGAATGCGAGGTTTGCCCGCACATTATGCGTTTTTTGCGGTTGCCGGGTGCGCGACCCAGATATTTTGCAGTGCGCGCGAGATAGGTACGGGTGGGCGCCCGATCAGGATCCGCGCCTTATCCCAAGGTGTAAGGCGGCAGGCGTAGAACCGCTCGATCAGCGGCTCGGGCAGCGTGTAGAAGCGCTCCATGACCCCGGCGCGCTTGTCCGGCTCGGCGGCGAAGAACAGGAAGCGGTTGAGCACGCGGAAAAAATCGCGCTGACGCCAGGTCGCCATCGAGTAGCGTTTGGCGAGCGCGTGGGCCTGCTCGGTCGTCTTCGGCCGCTTGCTGGCCAACAGATCCGCGAAGCGCACGGCATCGGGCAGCGAGTAGCCCGTTGTAGGGTGGAACAGCGCCGCGCGCATCCCCGCGCGCGGAATGCCCCCGGACGACGCCCAGAAGCCATTGATGTCGCCGGTGAGCACGATGGGTAGTACGCCGCGCTCCTCGCGCACCACTTCGGCGACCCGGAAGCCGCGCCGCTCGGCATAGGAGTCGATCTCCGAGGTGAGCATCTGACCGTCAAGCTCCGGCCCGTCGCTGTAATAGGTATCCTCGATGAGGATGCGCGTCTCGTCCAGCGGCAGGGTGTAGATGAAGCGGTAGCCGTCCTGCTGCGGCACGGTCGCATCCATGATGATCGGGATGCTCTGACCGTGCGGCTTGGCGCAGCGCACCTCGCGGCCGATGAACTTCTGAAAGCCGAGCGTAAGGTTGTCGTCCCCGCGCGCGCCGCGCCCGTCGATGACGCAGTCCGCCTCGATGGTCTCGCCATCCGTCATCGTGACATGCCGGTCGCTGATCGCATCGACATCGCGGCCGAGCAGGAAATTGTCGCCGAATTCCCGCGCTGCGATTTCGGCAAGCTGGTCGGATGTCGCGGAGTGATAGGAGGTGCGCAACTCGCGACGGTAGCCGGGGAAGCGGACCTCCTGGCGCGGCCAGTTATGCGCGACGAAGGGCTTGAGCCACTGATGCTGGGCCGGCGTCAGGTCGGTGCCGTGGAACGACCAGGTGTGATTGCCGCCGATCTGTTCCGCGCGCTCGATGATCGCAATCCGCAGGGACGGGTCCACCTGGCGCAGGCGGTAGGCGGCCAGTGTGCTCGCCAGCCCGCCGCCCGCAAAGACATAATCGTATCGCAAAATTCCGGCTCCGCCCGCTCGAATTGGCTGCTCTCATTCCGCAAGGTAGGCTGTTCCGCCGCCCGCGCAATGGCATGGCGCGAAAGCGTCCGGCAGTGTGGCGGAACGGTGTCGCGCCATGACTAGGCCAATTCGGGCGCGGTATCCGGCGTATCGCGTTCGCCGCCGCTCAATTCGGGCATGTTGCGGTCCATCTGCGGAGAGCGGCCGAAATATTCGCGATAGCGCTTGGAGAAGTGCGAGGCCGACACGAAGCCCGAGGCCACCGCCACCTCGATAATCGGCAGGTTGGAGTGGCGGAGCAGACGCCGGGCGCGCTCAAGCCGGACCTCCAGATAATACCGCGCGGGCGAGCGCCCGAGGTGATGGCGGAACAGCCGCTCGATATGCCGGCGGGAAATGCCCGTGGTCTGGGAAATCTGCGCGAGCGAGACCGGCTCGGCGATGTTGGCCTCCATGATCTCGATGATGGTGAGCAGGCGCGGGTTCTGGATGCCCAGCCGCGAGCCGATCGGCAGGCGCTGGCGGTCATGCGCCGGGCGCACGCGGTCCATCA
>CAYYSM010000271.1:0-3865 GCA_964474225.1 uncultured Hyphomicrobiaceae bacterium | reverse complement strand
CAGATCGACGGGTTCATCCGCGACCTGCCGGACGGCTACCAGTCGATGGTTGGCGAGCGCGGCCTGAAGCTCTCGGGCGGCGAGAAGCAGCGCGTGGCGATCGCCCGGACCATCCTGAAAAGCCCGCCGATCCTGATGCTGGACGAGGCGACCTCCGCGCTCGACAGCCACACGGAAAAGGAAATTCAGGACGCCTTCGACCGCGTGGCGCAGAACCGGACCACGCTGGTCATCGCGCACCGCCTGTCCACGATCGTTCACGCGGATAACATCATCGTCCTTGATAATGGCCGAATCGTTGAGCAGGGACGACATACCGACCTGCTGGCGCGGGACGGCCTGTATGCCAGCATGTGGCGACGCCAGCGCGAGGCTGAGGCCGCCCGTGAGCGGCTGGCAGAGGTGGACGAAGAGGGCGATCAGGTCGCGCCCTCCTTCTATACCGAGCCCGCGGAATAGCGCCCGCGTCGTCCTGCGGGGGAAAGGACAACAGCAATGAGCGAGCCCAAGCCGCCACACAAATCCATCTGGGATTCCGTTGTCGGCGCGATCGACCCGATCCACCGCGAAGGCTACAAGTTCATCATCATCGGCGCGCTCGCGACGCTGGTCTTCTTCCTGATCTGGGCGCCGCTCGGATGGCTCGCGCTGATCGTCACGCTGGCGATGGCCTATTTCTTCCGCGACCCTGAACGCGCCACGCCGATCGCGACAAACCTGCTGATCGCGCCGGCCGACGGCAAGCTGATCGCCATTCGCCGACGCACGCCGCCCACGGAATTAACGGCACTGGGCGAAGCGTCGATGACCGTGTTCTCCACCTTCCTCTCGCTGTTCAACGTTCATGTGGTGCGCGCGCCGGTCAGCGGCCGTGTGATTTCCTCGCGCCACGAGCCGGGCCTGTTCCTCAACGCGGAAACGGAAGAAGCCTCCGAGCAGAATGAGCGCCAGGCCATTGTGATCGAGAAGCCGGATGGGGAGCGCATTGGCGTCGTGATGATCGCCGGCTATGTCGCGCGGCGGATCGTGCCCTTTATCAAGGAGGGCGACATGGTCAGCGCCGGCCAGCGCATCGGCATCATCCGCTTCGGCAGCCGGGTTGACGTCTACGCCGCAGGCGAGCGCAAGATGATGGTCGGCGAGAACCAGCGCATGGTGGGCGGCGAGACGGTTCTGATGGACTTGTCGGGCGCGCCTTCAGGCTATGAGGTGCGGTTGAGTTGAGCGGCGGCGCGGGCAAGGGCAACGGCAAAGACGGCAGGCGTCCGGCCTTTTTGGCGCGCCGCGCTCTGGTGCCGGTCCGCGCGCTGATCCCGAACCTTGTGACGCTGCTGGCGCTGTGTGCGGGGCTGACCGCCATTCGCATGGCGATTGACGCGCGCTATGAACTGGCCATCGCGGCGATCCTGCTGGCGGCCGTGCTCGACGCGCTGGACGGGCGGCTGGCGCGGATGCTCAAGGCAACCTCGCGCTTTGGCGCAGAGTTGGACAGCCTCGCGGATTTCGTCAATTTCGGCGTCGCGCCCGCGGTGATCCTCTATGTCTGGGCATTCGCGGCGGTGCCGAGCCTCGGCTGGCTCGCGGCCCTCATCTTTGCGCTGTGTACGGCGCTGCGGCTGGCCCGCTTCAACACCGAGCTGGACGAAGTGCAGCCGCGCTGGCGCACCGCCTATTCGACCGGGGTTCCGGCCCCGGCCGGCGCGATCGTGGTGCTGCTGCCG
The DNA here is from genome assembly GCA_964474225.1 of uncultured Hyphomicrobiaceae bacterium. GTDB lineage: Bacteria > Pseudomonadota > Alphaproteobacteria > Rhizobiales > Rhodomicrobiaceae > Dichotomicrobium. The sequence continues at coordinate 2,144 of CAYYSM010000271.1, read as the reverse complement.
TTCTATGCGGCGGGGATCGGCGCGCCTGAAGGCCCGGTTCTGACCGCCTTCGCCTTCCTGCACACCTGCGTGATGGCCGGCCTGCTGGTGAGCTGGCAGCCGACCTTCTCCGGCAAGTCACTCGGCCGCAACATCGACCGGAAATACGTACTGCCGCTATTTGCCGGCGCGGCGACCTTCGCCGCGGTGCTTGCCACCTATCCGTATCTTTGCCTGCTGGCCGGTTCGCTGGCCTATCTGGCGTCAATCCCGATAGCCGGCCGACGCTTCGCCGCGCGGCGCGAGACGGAGGGCGCATCCGAAGCGCCAACGACCGCGCCAACCGAGCCAGCCGCGCCGCCAACGAGCGAAATCCGCGCCGACGACGAAACCCGGCCAAACTAGGCTAGTGGTCCGATTCAGACATTTGCCTCCCTGCGCAGCGTCCGCCCAAGCAAATGTCTGAATCATGAGGACCACTAGCAACTTATTAAACCTAGTGGAGCTTCTGAATTTGACATTTGAATCAGAGCCTGGCCGCAAGCGGCACTCAAATGTCAAATTCGCTCCACTAGCGGCTCAGTCCAGCTCGCGGCGCAGGCGCGCCAGCCCACGATCCAGCAGCTTGTGCCGGATCGCCCGCGCGCTGGGCAGCGACACCTGGAAGTTGCTGGCGAGAAGCTCGACCTGGCCGCGCGGCGTGATGCGCACGGCCATGGCCTCGCGACAGGCCAGCCCGTAATTCAAAAGCTTTGCGGAGTGATCCTCCGGCAGCTCGTCCTGCAAGCAGGGGCGGCTGGAGATCTTGCGAAGTGAGGACGCTTCTGACGCGGACAAACGTATCGGCGGCATGACTCACCACTCTGAACAGTTGCACAGGTACCGATGGTTTCCTTACGCATAGCCCGTACGCTTGAACCTGAACGCGAGCGATGGATACCATTCCGCGGTTAACAGGAATGCCCATGCCGCACAACTTGAAAGGCGGCAACTGTGAATATCTCAGGCGCGAGAACGCCTATTTTCGGTTGTGGCGTGACGCGCCCGCAACAGTTCGGCAGAACACCCCCGACACGGCAAGCAACGAGGCCCTTTCCATGACCCAGCACGACCAGACCGCGACCGCGCACCCTGAAGAGATCCGGCTTAATCCCGACAAGGATCAGCTCACGGTGACCTTCCCGGACGCAAGCTACACGCTGACCGCCGAGATGCTGCGCGTGACCAGCCCCAGCGCCGAGGTGCAAGGCCACAGCCCGTCGGAGCGCGTGACGGTGGGCGGCAAGCGCGACGTGAAAATCACGCGGATCGATCCGGTCGGCAACTATGCCGTGAAGCTGGTCTTCAGCGACGGCCACGACACCGGCATCTTCTCCTGGAGCTATCTGCGCAAGCTCGGCGTCGAGCGCGACGAGATCTGGCAGCAATACCTGAACGAGTTGTCGGAAAAGGGCTTGAGCCGGGACAAATGAATTGCGGGCGGCGAGAGCGGGTCATAAGGTGTTGATCGCCCAATTACGAAAGGGCGTTCTCCGCGCCCTGCAGAGCGCGTCGATTAAAGACCGCGGTGGGCGTTTTCAATTCGCATGGAACCCGATTCCAGCATTTTCGGAGGAGTGATACGTCATGACCTTCAAGTCTCTCGCTAGGACCCTGTCCGTGGCCGGTGCGCTCACGGCCGCGGCGGCCCTGTCGCTGACGGGCGCTGCCAACGCGCAACAGCAGTTCATCGCTATCGGCACCGGCGGTCCGACCGGCGTTTATTTCGTCGTCGGCAACGCCATCTGCCGCATGGTCCACAAGGAAGCCGCCGAGGGCCGCGAGGAAGGCCGCAAGCACGGCATTCGCTGCGCTGCGCCGTCGACCGCCGGCTCGATCTACAATATCAATTCGATCCGCCAGGGCGAACTGGAATTCGGCGTCGCCCAGTCGGACTGGCAGTATCACGCTTTCAACGGCACCAGCCGCTTCGAGGACAATCCGTTCCCGGAAATCCGCGCGGTGTTTTCGGTCCACCCAGAGCCGTTCCAGATCCTCGCGGCTGAGGACAGCGGCATCCAGAGCTGGGATGACCTGGAAGGCAAGCGCGTCAACATCGGCAACCCGGGCTCCGGCCAGCGCGGCACCTTCGAGGTGCTGATGGAAGCGCATGGCATCGACGAGTC
>CAYYSM010000270.1:0-3865 GCA_964474225.1 uncultured Hyphomicrobiaceae bacterium | reverse complement strand
TGGTGCGCGCCTCATCCAACGAGCCGAAGCTGGTCGTGGTGGTCGAAAGCCCGACGAGCGAAGCGAACATGCGCGCCATCTTCGAGGCAATTGATTCGCACCTGCAAAGCTACGAGGACGTCGGCGAATACAACCAGCGCATCTAGCGCGACAGAATGACTCTCCTTCGATAGATCAACCCCGTGGAAAAGCGCTCTCGGCGGCCATACGCCAATGCCGAATCACCCTACTTGACATGAATGTTGCTCATCAGTTTTGGAGAAACATTTATGTCAAAGGTTGCAAACGCCGAAAATTCAACCTTAAATATATCAAAAGCTAGGTATAAACAACAAAAAATAGGCGTCCTGAGCAGATTGATGGCGCCTAGCTTTACATTCATGCAGCTGCTGCAGTTCGTATCTTTTCTGGTTGTAGTTTTTACTTTTATATTTCTAAATATGGGATGGACGTGGTGGGCCCTTGCCATTGTCATTTATTTCATGACTGGGTGCATAGGCCTCACAGTAACGTTGCACCGGGCGCTCACGCATAAGTCGGTCGAATTCCCAAAAGCATTGGAGTATCTCTTCACGTTTTTCGGCGCTATGGGCGGCACGGGGTCTTCGGTTGCCTGGACTGCGATGCACCGGGCGCACCACGCGCATGTCGACAGCAGCAAGGACCCACATTCGCCGGAGTTATTGGGTTGGCGCATTCTCTTATCGCATTACGACTATGACTTTGATCCGAGACATGCAAAAGACCTGCTACGCGATCCATTCCATGTATTTCTTCATCGGTTTTACGTGCCAATTATGGTTCTTTGGGCCGTGGCGCTTTTCTCGATAGAGTGGAAGCTAGGCGTCTTTGGCTTTTTCGTGCCCGTTTTTCTGCAGATCACGATCTCAAATCTCACAACGATACTCACGCACAGTCATGGGTATAAGAATTTCAATACCAAAGATGAGAGCGCGAACAACTGGCTCATCGCCGTTTTGGCTTGGGGAGAGGGCTGGCACAACAATCACCATGCCAAGCCTTGGAAGCCAATTTTCGGCCATCGCTGGTGGGAAGTGGACTTGGGCGGCGCATTTATCATGATGATGCATGCGCTGGGCCTTGCCAAGCTAAACCATTCGCAGAACCACTAAAGCTGGCTCAAGGTCTGATTCGCAAAGAGATCATCTGGCTATGCGCGAATATCAAATGCCAGATTTGCACCACCCGTCAGCTACCCGCTGGCATGCCACGAGCGCGTCTTCCACCGATCGTGGGTCCATAACCACTGGTCCGGGTATTCGTATATCCATTCTGAGAAAATGTCATTTATTGCGCGCGTCACGCTTGTAACATCCGACTGGGGATCATCTGTGACAGGAACGGGGACGTGTCTGCATTCAACGGTGAATTCCAGTTCGCCAGTCCGATAGGCTCTGCCGACAAAGACGGGTACACCGAGGCGACGGGCGATGAGCGCCGGCGCATGAACTGTATAGGCCGGTCGCCCCAGAAACGGCACCTTGATTCCGCGCATCTCGCGCTGATCCACGAGCATCCCAATGGACGTGCCGCGTTTCAGGAACCGCACCATCGTTTGAATGTTCCCGTCCCCCTTCTCGATGAACCCGCCGGGCGCAGTCGGCTTCCGATATCCCCGCATTACCGAATCCACCAGAGGGTCTTTCAATTTCCGATAAAGATTGGCCTGAACCAAGCCGATGGATTGGCCAGCGGCAGACGTAACTTCCCAGTTGCCATAGTGCGCGGACAAAAGAAAAGCCGCGTGATGGCCTTCGAGGGCTACTTGCACTTCTTCCATTCCAACGAGGCGCACGTAACCACGACCGTGTATGATTTTTTTCAGGTGCGGATACTCTCCGACGGTACGCCCGATATTTCGCCACATACCTTTGAGGATGCGTTTGCGATCCCGATCTGTTTTTTGCGGGAAAATGAGCTTGAGATTCCGACGCGCGATTGCGTGGCGTTTCGTCAGAGGACCAACAAGCGCAGCAATGTGCCCGCAGGCTTTTGATGACACCTGAGGCGGCAGGACTTCGAGGATCTTGAATAAGCCTGTCGCCATCAGACCCAAGAGATTCCTGGATGGACCATATCTCTTTTTCTTGGGCATTGTATTCATTGAAATTCAAAAATGAAATCCTGCAGGACAAATGCATCGTGGTGATGCCAAACTCAGCGACATACACACGATGATCTTGGAAAGCCGACGCTCTTGATCGCGTCGTCCAGCCGGGCGACCGGTCGCAATCTCTGGGACGCACCACCCCGCCGCACGCGGTAGATCTATACCTCGCCGCGAACGCGATCGGCACGCGATTTTACGGAATTGAGCTAGTCGTCTTGCTCGTGTGGCTCATACGGCACCCAGCCGCGCGAGGTCAGGTGCTGTTGCGGCTGAAAGCGCGTCTTGTAGGCCATCTTCGGCGAGTCCTTGATCCAGTAGCCGAGATAGACATAAGGCAGGCCCTCACGCCGCGCCTGTTCGATGTGCTCCAGGATGATGAAGTTGCCGAGGCTGCGCCATGAGAGCTCCGGGTCAAAGAAGCTGTAGACCAGCGACAGCCCGTCGCTCAGCCGGTCGCAGAGCGCGACGGCCACCAGCGGCCAGTCCTGCGGATCGGCATCCGGCGCGGCGTCTTCCGGGCGCTGGCGGTATTCGGTCAGGAACGTGTCGATCACGCTGTCGCGCACCATCATCGAGTAGTCCAGCGCCGACATGTCGGCCATGCCGCCATCGGCGTGGCGCGTGCCGACATAATCGCTGAACAGCGCATACTGCTCTGCCGTCGGCACAGCCGAGACGCGCTCGGCGTACAGGTCCTGATTCCGCTTCCAGTTGCGCTTGTTGGTGCGCTTGCGCTCGAACTGATCGACGACGATGCGCACGGACACGCAGGCCGAGCAGTTCTCGCAATAGGGGATGTAGGCGATGTTCTGGCTGCGGCGGAAGCCGTTGGTCAGCAGATTGTCAATGATCGCCGAGGATTTGCCCGGCACCAGATGGGTAAACAGCTTGCGCTCACGCCGGTTCGGCAGGTACGGACAGGGCTGTGGCGCCGTGATGTAGAACTCGGGGAATCGCCTTGCGTGCTTGGTCACGACTTGCTCCGCTTCGCGGCTGGTTTCTCGGCAGTATTCCCGCCTTGTCACCACCCTAAATGGAAACGGTAACGGAACAATCCAAGGCGAATCAAGCGCGCCGGACAGCCTCAGGATTTGGAAAGGGTTTCAAGAACATGGCGCACCGCATTGAAGATGAGATGGATGTCCTGCGGGCGTGACAGACGGTGCTCGCCGTCGCGCACCAGATGCAGGTGCGCATCCTCCTGGACGAGCCGCTGAAACAGCTCCAGCGAGCCGCGCCACGGCACGTCCTCGTCATGCATGCCCTGAATGATGCGCACCGGCGCGCCCGCGTCGATCGGCGTTTCCGGCGGGATGAGATACTGCTTGCCCTCTTCGATGAGGTTCCGCGTGATCGGATAGCCCGCCGCGTCGTAGTCGGACGGGCGAATCACCTGGCCGTCGCGCTCCAGCGCCGCGCGTTGCTCGCCGGTCATCTCGTTGTAGATGCGCTCGGTCATGTTCCAGGCCGGCGCGATCAGCACCACGCCTATCGCCCGCTTGGCGCGCTCCGGGTCCTCAGCCATGAGCTGGCGCATCAGGAGCATGGCGATCCAGCCGCCCATGCTGGAGCCGACGATGACGAAACGTGCCGGATCAGCCCATTCCAGCACCGCGCGCGCTTGCGCCAGCCAATCGCCGATGGTGCCGTCCTCAAAGCGCCCGCCGGACTCGCCGTGGCCGGAATAATCGAGGCTGAGGAAGCCGTAGTCATGCCAGCCGCACCATTCCGCCA
>CAYYSM010000269.1:0-3872 GCA_964474225.1 uncultured Hyphomicrobiaceae bacterium | reverse complement strand
GTGATTGACGGCTGCCCCAACGCTTGCGTACGCAGGATCGTGGAGGAGACAGGGGCGAAAATGGACGGCTACATCAACTTGGGCAAGGACCTCGGGATCGAGAAGATCGGCCCCTTCAAGCCGCTGTCCTATTCGCAGGAAGACCTGGAGCAAGCGGTGGAGGCCATCATCGCCAAGATTCGAGATATGGAAAAAGAATGAAGATCACATCTGTATCCGAAGAGGACGTGACCATCAGCTCACACACAGAGCGATCCACCGAGCGGCGATTCATCTGGTCGCTGGCCCTGACCGGCCTGATCCTTGCCGCCGAGGTAGTCGGCGGGCTGTGGACCGGCAGTCTGGCCCTCCTTTCCGATGCAGCTCACGTCTTCCTGGACATCTTTGCCTTGGGGATGAGCTACGTAGCGCTGCGACTGGCGGCGCTGCCGCCCGACGACCGCCACACCTACGGCTTTCACCGTATGCAAGTGCTGGCCGCTCTAGTCAACGGGGCGACGCTGCTCCTGGTGGCTTTTGAGATCTTTCGGGAGGCCTGGGAGCGATTCGAGAATCCGGCTCCGGTACTGGCCGGGCCAATGCTGATCGTGGCCATCGTCGGACTCTTGGTCAACCTGATCGTCGCGCTGGTGCTGCGCGAGCACGGCCAGCACGACCTGAACGTGCGCAGTGCCTTCCTCCACGTCCTAGGGGACGCGCTGGCTTCGGTGGGTGTCATCATCGCCGGTGTGGTCATCCTGTTCACCGGATGGATGGTGGTTGACCCGCTGATCAGTGTGCTGATCGGGTTGATGATCCTGGCTGGATCGGGACGGGTGCTGCGCGAGGCGGTGCACATCCTGGCCGAAGGTATGCCGGAGGGGCTGACGGCGACGCAAGTGGCCGAGACGATGGGCCAGGTGCCGGGGGTGGAAGAGGTGCACGATCTGCACGTCTGGACGGTCAGCCCCGGCTACGTGGCCCTCAGCGCCCACATGGTGCTGGCCGACCAGGCCCTGAGCCAGGTACAGGAAGTGATGGACGGCTTGAAACGGACCCTGGCTGGGGAGTTTGACATCAAGCACACCACCATCCAGTTCGAGTGTGACAACTGTGGACAGGGGGCAGTGGTGTGCGTGAACGGAGGCTGACATGGCGCTCTACTGGGTAGATGCCGGTGAATGTGGACAGGAGACCAGCATCGAGGCCCGCAAAGTGGGCCTGGCCAAAATGGTGTTTGAGATCACGACCACGTGCGAGCACATCCAGGCGCTGGCCGATGAGCTGGGGGAGGTGAACGTGGGACACGAGATGTCTTGCTCCTTGATCGAGACGCGGGTCTATACCGTCGCCGCACGGCACGTCTGCCGGAATAGTTGCGTCGTGCCGGCTGCCATCCTGAAGGCGATGGCGGCGGCGGCCGGCATCTTCCTACCGGGCGACTGCGAGATAGCATTTGTCGAAGGGGCCGTGTAAGCGGCAGGGAAAAGTCATTACTCACGTGCCAGGTGGGTTACATTGGAGCATCGCTGACCCCGACCTTGCATCTGAGCGAGGATAACCCCTCGCCGGATACTCTCGTATGGCAGGAGCGCCGGTTTGTAGAAGGAGACTGACAGAATGGACATATTCTTGCTTGCTACATTGACTTGCTTTGTTATTGTCACTATCGGGTATTGGATTCATAGATACTTGCGCATGCCGTGGATGTTCACCGTTGTGGTATTCGGGATGGCCCTCTCCGCCCTGGGCTTGTTTCAGGAGGTGATGGCCGGTGAGAACTTTCGATTTCTATCCAGGATGGGCATGTTGTTTTTCCTCTTTACCATCGGCATAGATCTGGAACTGGACCAGGTCAGGAAGCTGGGCGGTTACATCGTCGGTGGAAACATCCTGCTCACGTTGACTGAGGGAGTGCTTCTGGGCCTGCTCTTTTATCTCGTGTTTCCGGCATTCGTGAGTCACTCTTTTGTCGTGGCTCTGATCGCAGGTATTGCTTTTGGCACCGTGGGCGAGGTGATTCTATTGGCCATCCTGAAAGAGTTTGGGCTTGAGAAGACCAAATTCGGGCAATTGGCGTTAGGTATCGGGGTGTTTGACGACGTTTTCGAGATACTGGCTCTGGCAGTGATTATCGTCTTGCCAGCCTTTTCATCAGGGGCTTCTCAGGATGTCGCTTGGCGGGAATCCCTGTCGATTGTTCTTACCCTGGTCGGAATTCTGGTCATCACCTTCATCTTGTCTCAGGTAGGCAGGATCACACGCCGTTACCTGGAGAAGGTGCCCGATAACTCGTTCGTCATCCCTTTTTCCATCTTTATGATGATCTTTGCCTTCATCTACTTTGGAGCCAGTGGATTTGAGAACATGGGGGTGGTCGCGGCCATTTTCAGCGGCATTGCCGTCAAGCAGGTCATGCCGGGACGATTCATCCAGCAATACAAGAAGCCCATTTTCTTTGTCGGCAACATCTTTTTGGGCCCCTTTTTCTTTCTCAGTCTGGGCGGTCACATGTCTTTCGATTCGCTGCTCGCGTATCCGCTGCTGATTCTTGCCATCATGGCCGTCTCCCTCTCGGCTCGTATGGCAGTTTCCTATCTGCTGTTCCACAAACTTCTTGGGGGTCGCCAGTCGTTGGTGATGGGAGTGGGGTTGACAACCAAGTTTAGCACCAGTGTGATCAGCGAGAACCTGTTGTTCTCATCCGGCCTGATCGCCCAGCCGCTTTACACGGCCATCATGGCCGCCTTTATGATCTTGAAGCCGATCATTGTCGGCGTCTTTTCGAGAAGCCTGGCTATCACCAGAGATACGATTTCCTGATCCACGCGGCGATCACCGCCGCCCAGCACGACCGCGAGGCGACGGCCATGCACATCACCGCTGCGCTGCACGCCGGGGCCAGCGAGCAGGAGTTGCTCGAGACGGCGTTCACCATCATCCCGGTGTCCGGGATGCCGGCCTTTGCTGTCTTCCAGGGTGCGTGGCGGCAGGTGCAGCGGGCAGAAATGTGACACGGCGTAATGTCCCGCTACGCAGATAGGGTTGGGAGAAGGATGATTGGAGAAGGTCAAATTATGGAAGCGTTGAATGAGGTGAAGAATTCGAGTGTATCTGAATTGACGGTGATGGACGACATCGCGTTCCGGCCGGACCTGGAAAGGCTGATGCGGAAGCTCCGCATCAGGGAAGAAAGCAAGCACGCGGACCAGCTGACAGCCCTGGTCGAGGAGGCGAAAGCCATCGCCAGACCTCGGGCGATGTACCGGGTCGCCTACGTCGATTCCAGGGACGAGAGCAGTGTCGTGATTGGTGGCGCCAGGTTCCAGAGCCGCGTGCTGCGGGTCAACCTGGACGATGTGCATCGCGTCTTCCCTTTTGCGGTCACGTGCGGGGGCGAGCTACACGAATGGATGAGGGGGAAGGACGATCTGCTGATGCGCTACTACGCCGATGTGATCAGCGAGAGGGCATTGCGTAGGGCATCGGCAACGTTGAAGGCGCACCTGGTCAGGCGCTATGCCCTCGGACGCACCTCGACTATGTCGCCTGGCTCCTTGGAGGACTGGCCCATCCAAGAACAGCGGCCCTTATTTGACCTCCTGGGCGACCCTGAGGAGACTATCGGGGTGGGCCTCACGGACAGCATGCTGATGATCCCGTCCAAGTCGGTCTCCGGGATCAGGTTTTCCGTGGAGAAGACCTTCGAGAGCTGTCAGCTGTGCCAGCGGGAGCGTTGTCCCAGCCGAAAGACGCCATACGACCCCGAGCTGTACGCGAGACGCTATCGCCCCGAGATGGAAGCGGTGTCCGAGGGGCTGAGGTAGACGCTGAAAAAGAGGCCTATTGAGCATTTGAGGAGGGACGTGATGTTGATCGAGAAATACGACCTG
>CAYYSM010000268.1:0-3884 GCA_964474225.1 uncultured Hyphomicrobiaceae bacterium | reverse complement strand
GTCGGGGTGAAAGTCCGCGCCCGCCGTGTCCTGCACGCAGTGCGGCGGCCAGGGCCCGCCATGAGGCTCGAAGCTGGGATGCGTGGCCGGATGCCAGTCGCGCGAGGCATAAACAGGCACGCCAGCTTCCCTGGCGGCCGCGATCCACTTGTTCAGCGGCGCGATGACCTTGTGTCCCTCGGGGATCGCCAGCGCACCGCCGGGGCAGAAATCGTTCTGCACGTCGATCACCAGTACGGCGTCGCCGTCGCGCAGAGTTTCGCGCGGATCAGTCATCGTTTCGGCTCCTTTCGCCTGACTCCGGCCCGTGCAAATCTGGCAACCCGAACGCGGCCAGCGCTATCGCCACCCAGCCAAAAATCAGCATCAGGCCGCCCAGCGGCGGAAGCGGCAGGCCGATCGACAGGCCGGAGACCGTCTGCAGATAAAGAACGCCTGAGAACAGCGCGACGCCCGCGATGAACGCCACGCCGGCGATCTGCGTCAGCCAGCCACTGCCGGCCTTGCGCCGCGCATCGAGCGAGGCGAGCCAGGCCACCGCAAGAAGCGCGGGCACATGCATGATATGGTAGCGCAGGGCGGTATCGAAAACACGTTTGGCCTCGGGCGGATAGCCGAGAAGGGCGTGCGCCCCGACCGAGCCGGCGAGGACGCCGAGCATCCCCAGCGCCGCGGCGGCAAAGACCCAGAACCTGTACGACATCCGCCCCCCTTTCCTGCGCTTGCGCTGGTCAGTGCGCGACGACGTTCTCCCGCATCAGCTTGTACGTGATCGAGTCGATCAGCGCCTCGAACGAGGCATCGACTATATTCGGGGAGACGCCCACGGTGAACCAGCGATCGCGGGTGCCGGTGTCCAGCGTTTCGATCAACACGCGGGTGACCGCGTCCGTGCCGCCCGTGAGGATACGCACCTTGTAGTCCACGAGTTGCAGTTCCTCGGTGTATTTTTGATAGATGCCGAGGTCCCGGCGCAGCGCGCAGTCGAGCGCGTGGATCGGACCGTTGCCCTCGCCGACCGAGAGCACCGGCTCGCCGTTGATCCGCACCTTCACCGTGGCTTCGGAGACCGTGATGAGTTCGCCGCGCGCATTGTGCCGCCGCTCGACCATCACGCGGAACCGCTCGACATCGAAATACTGCGGCACGTTGCCGAGATGCCGGCGCGCCATCAGCTCGAAAGAGGCATCCGCGCCCTCATAGCTGTAGCCCAGCGACTCGCGGCGCTTGACCTCGTCCAGCAAACCGCGCACGCGCGGATCATCCGGCGCGGCCGGGATGCCGAGGCGGTCCAGCTCCGCAAGGATGTTCGACCGGCCGGCCTGGTCGGAGACCAGCAGCTTGCGCGCGTTTCCAACCGTTTCCGGCGGGACATGCTCATAGGTGCGCGGGTCCTTCTGCACCGCCGAGACGTGGATGCCGCCTTTGTGCGCGAAGGCCGAGGTGCCAACATAGGGCGCGCTGCGGTTGGGCGCCTGGTTCAGCGCCTCGTCGAGATAGCGCGAGACATGCGTGAGCGTCTTGAGCCGATCCGGCGTGACGCCCGTGACGAAGCGGCTGCGATACGGCTCCTTCAGCGCCAGCGTCGGGATGATCGAGGTCAGGTTGGCGTTGCCGCAGCGCTCGCCCAGCCCGTTCAGCGTGCCCTGTACCTGCCGCGCGCCGCCCGCTACGCCGGCAAAGGTGTTGGCGACGCCATTTTCCGTGTCGTTATGGGTGTGGATGCCGAGCCGCGCGCCCGGCAGTGCGCGGGCCACGTCGCGCACGATGTCCTCGACCTCATGGGGCAGCGCGCCGCCGTTCGTGTCGCACAAGACGATCCACGATGCTCCGGCATCATAAGCCGCGCGCGCGCAGGCGAGGGCATAATCGCGGTTGGCTTTGTAACCGTCGAAGAAGTGCTCGCAGTCGATCAGCGCCTCGCGGTCATCCGCCACGATAGCCTCGGTCGATTCCGCGATGGCCTGCAGGTTCTCTTCGTTGCTGATGCCCAGCGCGAGTTCGACATGATAGTCCCACGACTTCGCCACGAGGCAGATCGCCGGGGCGCCCGATTGCAGCAGCGCGGCGAAGCCCGGATCGTTGGAGACGGAGCGGCCCGCGCGCTTGGTCATCCCGAAGGCGACGAGCCTGGCGTTCGACAGCTCGGGCGGGTTCTCGAAGAACGCGGTGTCCGTCGGGTTTGCGCCGGGATAGCCGCCCTCGATATAATCGATCCCCAGCGTGTCGAGCCGTTCGGCGATCAGCCGCTTGTCCTCGGTCGAGAAGTCCACGCCCAGCGTCTGCGCGCCGTCGCGCAGCGTGGTGTCGAACAGATAAAGGCGTTCTTGCCCGTTTGCGCCTGTACTCATTTTCTTGCCCGTCCTGGTTTTTGTGCGTTGCCCTCAGCCATGCGAGATGCCCGACAGATTGAGGCCGATGATCCCCGCGACGATCATCGCGATGGATGCGATTTTCAGCACGCTGACGGAGTCGCCGAAGAACACCACGCCGACAATCGCGACGACCGTAACGCCCAGCCCGGCCCAGATCGCGTAGGCCACGCTCAGGTCGAAATGGCGCAGCGCGAAGCCCAAGAGCGCGAAGCTCGCGACATAGGAGGCGACGACCAGCGCCAGCACGGCGTAGATGATGCGATCCGGCTGAAACGCGTGTTTCAGGAAGGATGTGCCCAGCACCTCGAACAGGATGGAGCTGAGAAGGATCAGCCAATGCATTATCGGCACCCGCCTGTGGTTGGTGTTGTCATCGGGCGATCTCCCATGTGGTCGTGATTTCGCCGGTCTCCGGGTCGCGGCTGTCCTTGAGCTGGATGCCCATTTCTTTCAGTTCGTCGCGGATGCGGTCGGCTTCGGCGAAGTTCTTCGCCTTGCGCGCGGCGGAGCGCGCTTCGATCATCTCTTCGATCTGCGCGTGATCGACCCGGTCCTCGGCGAGGTGTTTGGCACCCTCGTAGGCTTGCGCGTCGATCCCGATCAGGCGGAGGTTGGCGCCGAGCTGCTGGGCCGCCGACGCGCCGGCGACCGTCACCGACGTTCCGTGCTTCGCCGCGTCCAGAAGCTCATTCAGGATGGCAATGGCTTTCGGCGTGTTGAGATCATCGCTGAGCGCCGTGACGAAGTCGCCGCCCGGCGGCGTCTCGTCATCGAATTCCGCATGGGCCTGCGCTTTCATCAGGAAAGCGTCGGCTTCTTCCAGCTTCTGCACGGTCCAGTCGATCGGCTGGCGGTACTGCGTCGAGAGCATCGCCAGCTTGATCGCCGCGCCCGGCCAGCGGACATCATGCCACCCCTCAAAAAGCTCGCGCACGGTGATGAAGTTGCCCAGGCTCTTGGACATCTTCTCGCCCTCGACCATCAGGTAGCCGTTGTGCAGCCAGAAGTTCGCCATCACGTCGGTGTCATGGGCGCAACAGCTTTGCGCGCGCTCGTTCTCGTGATGCGGGAACTGCAGGTCGATGCCGCCGCCGTGGATGTCGAAGACCTCGCCGAGATGCCGCTCGGCCATTGCGGAGCATTCAATGTGCCAGCCGGGCCGGCCCTTCCCCTCGATGCCGCAGGGGCTGTCCCAGCCGGGCTCGCCATCCTTTGACGGCTTCCATAGCACGAAATCCATCGGATCCCGCTTGTAGGGCGCGACCTCGACGCGCGCGCCGGCTTTCATCTCCTCCACGGAGCGGCGCGACAGGCTGCCATAGTCCGGGCGCGAGGAGACGTCGAACAGCACATGATCCTCGGCGACATAGGCGCAGCCGACCTCGACCAGCCGCTCGATCATCGCCTTCATGTCGTCGATATGCTCGGTCGCGCGCGGCTCGACATCCGGCGGTAGGCAGCCCAGCGCGGCCATGTCGGCGTGGAACTGTGCGGTGGTGCGCTCGGTCA
>CAYYSM010000267.1:0-3891 GCA_964474225.1 uncultured Hyphomicrobiaceae bacterium | reverse complement strand
GGTCGATGTAGAGATAGAGTGTGCCGTTCCAACTTGATCCGGTCTGATTTTTAATCTCGACCGTTACAGTGGCTATATCGCCCGGGGCGTAGCGCGCTTTGTCAGTGTAAACCCGTTGTATCAGATCGCCTGAAGCAGCGACAGCAATCGTATCATCCTGCAACCATATGAGCAATGATATACTCAATACCAGTGCTATGATCAACGTAACAACAATGGTCGCCCCCCAAATTTACCGTTTCATAATAGAACTCCTCATCTTTCTTATTGCTCGTTTATTCTAATACGATTAAATCCCACCAGGATAGCCAGGGCACGCGAAATGTGACGTATCTCCCTCTTTCATCTTTCTCCGTGTTGAAATCCAACACCCGGGCCGCCAGGTTGTCGTCGTCTGGCGTCGCCCACCAGATCCGCCCAGGCGAACGATCCGTGTAAAAGCGCAACGCCAGGTTTTCCTGGCGTGGTGGGTCAGCCGGAAGTAAGCCGTTCCACTCAAGGGATTTCAGACCAAGTAAGTTGATCAAACTAAGGGCAATGCTACTGTCATTCTCACGTACGATGAACCATATCTTGTCGTCGGCTTGCTTGGCATCGGTGTTTACCCCTTCGATGATCATCTTCCCGGCATAAGTGGGCGTCGCGTCGTGGGTATCTAACGCCAGGACGGTTTCGTAGCGCACGACAAAGTCGTAGTAGCGCCGGAGCACCAAGGCCAATTCATCACTCATCTGACTATATTCTGGAAAGTATGGATCGTCCAGCATCCCGCCCGGTTCGCCTAACTCGATGTGATAGCCTCCACTGGCAAAGATCACGGCATTCGCCAGTGTGACGTTTCGCATACAGGCCGGATTGATGTAGGCTGCCAGAACCACCGGCTTGCCGTCACTCAAAGCCTGCGCTTTGACGATCAAGGTATGCAGGTCCCGGTATGAAGTATGCGGCGTCCAGACCTCTATGTAAATAAAATCTTGCTGCGTCTGGGCCACGGTCTCAATGGGCCAGTCATCCACGCAGTTAAACACGACTGTTGCCTCAGGCCGGACCTCGACTGCCGTCTCTTTAGTCAGGTTGATAAACTCGGGGATCACTGCTGCCAGATCCAGGCGATTCCCGTCTACGTCATACGCGACCTTCGGCTCGCCGTACTGATCCAGGTGAATGCCATCAAAGGCCGTCGTTTCGAGAACCTGGGCAAACTGATCCTGCAGATGCTCGGTCCAGGGTGAGCCAGCGGCAGGATTCATAATCGTCAGGAAATCGTCGCCAAACGGGATGGGGTGACCCTGTACGTCTAGCAGCGCCCAGTCGGAGTGTTGCTGGAAGAAAGGCGCCGCGGCGGCATAGATGGCGGTATAGGGCATAGCGGCAATATTTCGCGCGTGGGCCGCGTCGATCAACTTTTCGACCGTCGTCAGCGAGAGCCGCCTGCTCAACGCATCGTCAAAGACCTCAGTGGGTGGCAGCAATTGTTGGTGACGGTACATCCAATCGTAGAACTGTAACCCGTTGATGTGGTACTTGATCAACCAGCGTGTCGTCTGTTCAAAATCAGCGCGATCGGGCTCAAAGTCGGTCAGAAAGCCGTAACGTGGCGCTTGACTCCAACACTCCAAGATGTCAAAGGCAGTAGAGGCCGTCGCAAGTACCAGACCGGCGTCATCTAGCACGCGCAAATCAACCCCATAGCCGCGCGGCACGGCCACTGGCGGCGTCCACACCAGCTCTACCGTCGTCGTTTCACCGGCAAGCAAGTGGATCGTTTCCATCGGCCGTGCGACCTCGTCGGATAGGAAGGCGATGGTGGCGATGAGGTGTACGTCGGTCTCAGTCTGGGCCGTCATCTCGACGACAAGGTACACAGCCTCGCCAGGGTGATAGAAAGCTTTGTCCGGATGGACATCCAGCAGCATATAACTATCCCTTCAGTCCACTGTGGGCGATACCGCGAATGAAATGACGTTGGAAAAGGGCAAAGACGATCACCACCGGAATGAGCGCCATGATCGAGGCGGCAAACACCTGGCCCCACTGGGTCAGGTGTTGATTCTGAAAAAGAGCAATGGCAATCGGAAAGGTGCGGAGTGTGGTCTCTTTGATGGCGACGTGGGCCCATGGGAATTCATCCCAGCTATACAGAAAAGTAAAGATGGCCACCGTTGCCAGCCCTGGACGCGATAGGGGCAGGACGATGTGCCAGAATATCGTCCAACGACTTCCGCCATCGATGCACACCGCGTCCTCCAGTTCGCTTGGGATGCTCTCGAAGAAACCGCGCAGGAGAAAGGTCTGCATAGACAAATTCATCGTGACGTAAACGATCACCAGTCCGGCGAGGTTG
This sequence comes from uncultured Hyphomicrobiaceae bacterium, assembly GCA_964474225.1. Taxonomy (GTDB): domain Bacteria; phylum Pseudomonadota; class Alphaproteobacteria; order Rhizobiales; family Rhodomicrobiaceae; genus Dichotomicrobium. The sequence goes on along the minus strand of CAYYSM010000267.1, from coordinate 1,547 downwards.
TTCAGCAGCTTCAGCGCCTTGGCGACCAGGAATTGGGGAATGATCAACGTCACCGGGGGAATCATCATCCCCACCAGGAGGATGTAGAACAACAGATCCTTGCCTGGGAACTCCATCCGACTAAAAGCATAGGCCAACAGTGAAGAAATCAGGACGGTAGATACTGTGGTCGCCACGGCCACGACGAAACTGTTCAAAAAGTACAGGAAGAACATATCCTTGCTGAGCGCCTGGGTATAATTGTCGAGGGTGACTTCACGTGGAATGAGACGCGGCGGATACTCGAAAGTGTATTGTTGTGGCTTGAACGAAGTGGAGATCATCAATAAGAAAGGCACAGCGACAATGACCAGCCCGCTGATGAGCAATCCGTAGATCAAGATTTGATGATACTTCTTTTGCTCTGCTGGAAGAAACATCTAATACTCCACGCGCTGGCGCAACAGGCGAAGTTGAACCACGCTGATGATAAATATGAAGACGGTCAACGTATAACTGATCGCTGAGCCACCGCCAAAGTTTAGCCGGTCGAAGGTTTCTTTGTACATCAATGTCAAAACCGAGTGTGTCAGATCCAGGGGTTGACCACCGTCGGTGATCAGTAGAATGGAGATGTAGACGTTCAGGCCACCGATGATCAATACGACGAGGAGAAAGACCAGGGTCGGCCGCAGGAGTGGTAGTGTGATGTCCCAGAAGCGCCGCCAGGGATTGGCGCCATCCACGGCCGCCGCTTCGATCAACTCAGATGGGATTGACTGCATAGCGGCCAATAAGATGATGGCCGACCAGCCAACGCCTTTCCAGATGCCCAGCAGGTGGATGGGTACCATCGCCAAAATTGGGTCGGCCAGCCAGCGAATCGGTTCATCCACCAGGTGCAGCAGGTCGCGCAACAGGTAATTGATCAGTCCTGCTTGGCTATTGAACAGATACTCAAAGATGAGCGTCACAATCACCCACGACGTGATGACTGGCAAGTAGTAAGCGACGCGGAAAAAGGTCCTGCCCCTGATTCTCTGGTTCAGGAGAATGGCGACGATCAACGCGGCGACCATCTGGCCGGGTACGGTGACCACCGTGTAGGCCAACGTGTTGAGAATAGCCCGACGGAAGATGGGGTCGGTCAAGAGTATCCAGTAGTTGTCCAGCCCCACAAACTCGCTCTTGAGTGGTTTTATGACGTTCCAGTCGTAGAAGCTGATGCGTAACGAGTACAGCATCGGATAGATAACGAAGAGCGTAAACAGGAGCATCCCGGGGAGCAGAAAGACGTAGGCCATCCGGGCGCGGTAGACGCGTCGAAGCAAGATCAAGCTATACGCGAGAAACGGTGGGTGAATTTCTCGCTTGAATCGTTCTTCTGTTGAAGTTGTCATAGATAAAGCGTCGCCCCCATTATTGGCAGTAGGTTGCCGTCCGGGGCAGTACACCCCGGACGGCGTGCCATTTCAACTGCATTCGTATTGGCTATTGAGCCAGCAGTGCATCGATCTCCTGTGCGGCTTGATCCAGTGCCTCTTGGACAGACTGCTCGCCGCGTAGCA
>CAYYSM010000266.1:913-3897 GCA_964474225.1 uncultured Hyphomicrobiaceae bacterium | reverse complement strand
GGAGACGCGACAGCTCTGCATAGACTATCAATAAGGCGAACGCAAAGCCGCCCGCTAACGCAGCGCAACTTTGCCCCGCCAACCGGGGAGGCCGCGCATCAAACAGCGTAACGAACAGTTAAGATGCCCGAAGGAGAAGGAGGCCTGTCGACGAGCCGGAATGTTTCGCGCGGTCACCCAATCGACGACTGTCCACGAGAAAGAATCGAGTTCGCACAAAGGTGCGAGCCAAAGCGGCAAGCGTTGTGGATTTTCCACTCATGGTTGAATAAATGCGCTCGGCGATCATTGCGAGCATCGTGTTAAAGATGCAACGCTCATGCGAGCACTGGGTTGCGTCTGGGAAAAGCGTTCGCTAATAGGCTTCGGAATGAATATAACACGTTTGGGAGAAAGTCACATGCTGGTGGGATACACGCCATAGGGAGACGCTGCTTCCGACGGCGAATCCGGCTGAAGGCACAGATGAAAATGAGCGTCGTGCAAATGCTCGAGCCCGAGGTACAACGCATCGAAAAGACTGGCATGCCTGTTCGCGGCAAAACGTCGAGGTATAGCGAAGCAGGTGGCTCTGCTCCGGCGAAGCGCGAGCAAGGCAACAGTCTGCGCGTTCTGCATGTCATGCCGCCTGGGAAGCATTTTGGGCCTTTGCGAGCCACCTCGATCGATCTCGACACCCGCGACTTTGTGCTGTTCAGCCGGCATCGTGAAACGACCGATGTTGTCGTTGACCCGGTTGAGCCGCTCTTTGATGGCGTTAGCACAAACTTCTATCCCGACGGAGCGCGAACAAGCCATCGCACTGCTGCCGCGTATGTCGCGCGCACTGCCCGGGAGTTCGATGCTGATGTGATTGTCGTCCAGCAACGCTTGCCGCTTGCCGCGGAAATAGCGCGCGCGGCGCCACAAAGCCGGATTGTCCTACACACACATAATTTCCAGAAGAGCTTCGCCGATCGCCCAGGTGCGGAGCGGGCGATCCGTAAGGCCTATCGGCGCCGGCTGTATCGGCGGCTCGATGGCATTGTTCACGTAAGCCACACGTGCGAGAGAGATTTCGAGGACCACTGGGGGGACGTCGGGCTTACCTCAGCAGTGATCGGAAACGGCCTCGACTTCGACGAGTGGGAGCCGCAGGAGCGCCGTGCGCGTGAGGTTCTTTGTGTGGCCCGCTTCGCCCCGGAGAAAGGCGTATTGGAGGCGGCTCAGGCGCTCGCGAAGGTGTTGCCCGAGTTCCCGAATTGGCGCGCAAGATTCATCCTCTCTCAGGTCGACCGACATCCGGCCTATTGGGATGCCTTTCGATCGGCGCTGGCCGGTTTGGGCAATCAGGCTGTTGTTGAGACCGATCAGCCTTTCGCGGAGGTTAAGCGTGCTTATGAGCGCGCGGCGGTGGCGGTCGTCCCATCAAAATGGATCGAGCCTTTTGGTCGCACAGCGCTCGAAGCGCATGCGGGGGGCGCGGCACTGATCAGTTCCGGCAGCGGCGGCCTTTCAGAGATAAGCGGTGATACCGCGCTGATGTTGTCGGAGGTGACTGCGGAGGCGATCGCGGCCGCAGTCCATGCGCTGCTCACGGACGATAAGCAACGTAGTCAGCTTGCAACCGCCGGTGTGGCTCGGGTCCGCAAGGATCTTGATATTCGCTGGCAAGCAAGATTAATGGACGAATTTCTGCAAAACGTTGTGTCTCGGAGCAAGAGTGGGGGGGCGTAATGTCTGAACACATGTGCGTGACAGTCTGCACTCGGGAACGGCCGCAGATGCTTATGGCCTGTCTGCGGTCGGTGCTCCCCCAATTAGAGGCATCAGACGTCAAAACATCTCTTGTGGTTGTTGAGAACGACAGCGAACCAAAAAACAGACAGGCTATCTTAGACCTTAGCCGAGATTATCCTTCTGTGCGGGTCGAGTATCGCCTTGAGCCCGAACTCGGCATCCCCTTCGCGCGCAACACGGCCGTCGACACAGCTCTCGAACTCGGTGCGGACTGGATATTCTTCATCGACGACGACGAAGAGGCCTGCGAAGGATGGTTTAACTTTTATCTCTCAGCCATTACAGACTTGAGTTCGGATATTTTTCGGGGCCCAGTTGATTATTGGTACCCTCCTTCTCAGCCAGATTGGCTTAAGTTAAAATCTCAAGACAACCCAGCAACGGGCACCTTGGTTAAGACAGCCATAACCAATAACTTGGTTGTAAAGTCATATGTATTCTCACCATCAGGCTTGAATATTAGGTTTGATGCGCGACTGCGATTCACGGGAGGCTCTGACATTGCATTTAGCCGCAGTGCAACCTCACACGGCGTCAAGGTCCGGTGGGTTTCAGAGGCGCGGGTTATAGAGCGTCAGACCGGGAAGCGGCTCACAGCCGCATGGCTCAGCGCGCGGGCCGAACGCTCCGCAGCAAATGACGTACAAATTTTGGCGTTGCAGCAGGGTACGGCGGCAGCCGTAGCCTTCGTACTATTGCGGTGTCCTCGTTTGGCCGCACACGCCGGTTTGAGAGCCTTCATAGCCGCATGCACCGTTTTCAATGCAAACACAAGCGCTCGTAACTTGCATCGTGCACGAATGAAATTCCTTCGGATAAGAGGATATCTTCGCGGATTATCAGGCTACGCCCCCAGACCATACTTTGACGTCAGTTGAAGGAGGCTTGTAAGTCTTCACATACGTGAATAAACAGAAGGGGAAAATCTGATGCAGCATGGCCAAACTGAGTATCGCATTCCGGTTCTCGGGGTAACTAGCGACAGATCGGTTCAGGGAATAAATACCTTTAAAGAATTCTTAGCAGACAATTTTTGCTTTCAAGTCTTTCGGAAGTCGGAGCTGGACTGGGTCCACATATCTAACAACCGTTATCGTTTTTTGTTCTTACACAATACAATTGGAGTCCCGGACGCGCTGTTGAGATTTTCAGTCGTTTATTGCCTTCAAAGTTTGGTCGAGCGGCTGGAAAAGGATTCGAGCGCC
>CAYYSM010000266.1:0-903 GCA_964474225.1 uncultured Hyphomicrobiaceae bacterium | reverse complement strand
AGCGCCAGGAAGCGTCTTATAGAAAATCGCCCCTTGGCAATTTGGTGCAATACACGCACTGCCTGCGAGCGTTTGGCTAATATTGGTATTCCAGCGACATGCCGATACAGACCATCGCCCAGATTTCAGCTACCCCAATCTTTCCCTGGCTTCGCTCAAGAAAAAAACGTCTTATGGTACTATAAGGCGGAACATCCATGGATGACGGGCTATGTGCCCAAGATAAAGGAATTGATTGCGCAAATCCGGCCCGACATACAGGTTTACACCTTCCCAGACATCGTGCCTCCAATAGCCAAAGAGAATGTAAGAGGGGTTGGTAGAATCGATATGCGTGCGTTTCTGCCACACATGAGAGGCATGGTCCGAGTATCGGATCCAATGGACTATGGGAGATCAACATTTGATGTCTTATCTCACGGACGTTGGGTCGCTTACGTCGGTATGGATGAGGACATGATCAATTGCGTTGAGACATTTGATTCACTGCCAGAAAAGATTGAGGAGTTGATTGATAATGATTCCGAGGATGTGTGTTATTGGAGATATCTAGATGCAAGAAAGCTTGATCCCGGCAAATTAGCAGATAAATGGAGGGTGGATCTGTTACAGATACTACCTGGGGAAAAGGATTTGGGAAAAGCTCTTGTTGAAATCAATAGAGAAACAGCGCCCAGTAGACCAAAAAAAGAAGAGAAAGCAGATATTGTGTACGATCAGAAATTCTTTCAAAATCAATCGGGCGGATCAATAACTTCGGCCAAGGTAGTGGTTCCAATCTTGAATGACCTTTTCCACCCAAAGAGTGTTTGTGATATTGGAGGCGGAATTGGTTCATGGTTGGCCGTCTGGCGTGAGTTAGGAGTTGAAGATGTGATATGTATGGATGGTGATTGGGTGGAT
>CAYYSM010000265.1:0-3927 GCA_964474225.1 uncultured Hyphomicrobiaceae bacterium | reverse complement strand
CGGTGCCGGCCCAGAGATACTGCTTCATCTCGTCCATGACCTGGCGCTCGTCGAATTCCGGCACCTCCGGGTCATCGGCGGCCTCGCGCATCATGGTCAGCAGCGTGCGCTCGCGGTGATCGCGCGGGTCCGCGCCCAGCACCATCGGCGGCACCGACAGCCAATGCCCGATGGCGGTCGCGGCGTCATCGTCGGAGGGCACCTCGGTCCACTCGCCCTTGACCTTCTTGAGCCGGACTTTCTTGTGGTTGAGCACGTCGGTATAGCTCTTCACCGCCGAGAAGATGAGGTGCGGGTTGAACGGCACGTCCCGGTCAAACAGCGCCTTGCAGATCATGTTGGCCGCCAGCGACCAGGTCTCCTCCAGCAGGTTCACGGGCTCGCCGGTTTGCGCCAGCTCGGCCCAGCGGTCGCTGCGCTCGTTCACCGAGGCGAGCAGATAGGGCATGTATTCGGTGTACATCTTCGGCTGAAAGGCGGCCTGCTGCGGCATCCGGATCTTCTGCCAAAGCGCGCCGTCCACCGTGATCATGCTGTTGCCGAAGATCGGCCGCAGCCCTTCAAAGTGTTTGCCGTAGCAGTCGTAGCGCTTCACTAGGACCTGCTTGAACAGCTCCGGATCGCTCAGGAAGAAGATGCGCTCGTCGCGCAGATTGATGCGGATGCAGCCGCCATATTTCTGGCCCATGCGCACCAGCGCGGGCATCGGGTCGTCCTGCTTGGCCAGCATCTGGAGCTTGAACCAGACCGTTTCCGCCTCGCCCAGCCCCTGAGCGTGAGTCTGCGCAGCGTCCATTGTCATTGACCTTTCGCCGGTATCCCTCGACGCGCCGACCGCGCGTGCATCGCTGTGTCGGATACCACCATCCGCGCGCGGCTGTCTACTTGGCGGGGAGAGATGAAAATACCGCAAAAAATGCTGTGTTTTTTACGTCTCATGGCAATGCAATTCGTGCGCGCCTAAGCCAAATCCAAGTGGATTGCGCGGCCTAGAGCCTTGCCATGGCGATATGAAATGCATTTCAATCTTGCGCTGACGCTGGATTTGGGCTCGGCGTTCCGGTCTGCGAGTTGCGGGCCGAATGGGGAGAGAAAAAGCACTAGAGTTCGGGCCGTCGGCTGTCTGGCGGCCGGTTTCGATGGGGAAGTAAAACGTGTTGATGGGGGAAGTGTGTGCGCGGTCCCTGCTTGGGGCCGTGAGCGTCGCGGCGTTATGCGCCGTGGCGCCGGCGGCCATGGCAGCCGATCTGCTGGAGCGCGACGAAACGGCGAAAGGCGTTTACGAGACGCCGCATCAGTATTTCGTGGGCCTGAGCGCGCGGGGGCTTTACGGGCATCTGGAGCGCGAGGGCAGCGACTTTTTCCGTGAGCTGCAGCTGGACGGAAGAACCGCGAAAGTCGTCGATCCGAATTTCGTCAGCTTCGACAACGACGAAGAGTTTTCGGGTTTCGAGGGCGAGGCCTTCATCGGCAAGCGTTGGGGCGATTACGCGATCGCATTTTTCGTCGGCGGCTCGGTGATCTCCTCTGATGTAAGCGACAGCGGCTCGATCGAGGCGGAGGACGCCGACGGATTCCACTTACAAATCTCCGCACCGGAAGTAGGCAAGAGCCGAACGTTCGAGTGGATCGACACCAACCAGTTCGATATCAACGACTATAAATATCGCAACGACTATGACCGGCGCGAGATCGCGTTCGGCGTCCGCCCGACCTTCTACTATGGCGGCGATCCGGCCCCGAGCATGAAGGACGTGAGCCTGAAGGACACACCGATGCCAGTGGAGAGCGGCGGGCAGCACATGTTGCAGCCAATGGTTTTCGCCACGCTCGGCACGGTCGAGGTCGACGAGCATTTCTCGGGCTTCACCGACAACGACCCGAAAGATGAAGGTGATGACTCACCTTTCGCCGGTGAACCTGGCAACATACAGTTCGCCTATGACAACGACATCGAATCGGACTTCACGGGTCTTGGCTTTGGCCTGAGTCTACGCGGCCCGCTCCACGATGGCGGCCTCAAGATCGGCTATTTCGCCACGGCGAAAGCCTCCGCCGAGTTCCACGAGGCCGACGCTACCTCTTCCTCTTTTTATGACCAGGTGTGGGACGATCCCGATAACTATGGCATTCGGGGATGTACGGGCGTGCCAACCGCGCCATGCAACAAATTCATCAAAAACAGCGAGGACCCGGTCACGTCCTCCAAAGACATGAGCGAGGAGAAAACCGTCTGGACGCTGCACTTCGAAGGCGGCCTGACCTTCGGCCTGACCGAAGGCGTCAATCTCGAACTCGGCGGACGCTACCGCCGCACCGAAGCGCCGCAAGTCATCATTGACGGCACGCAGGACGCCTATATCGCCTTCGAGGAAGCGGAGGAAATCGGCGGCTTCGCGGGTATCACCGCGCAGTTCTGACCCGCACGCGCTCAAGGCGTCGACGCATCGGTTGTCATTGCGAGGCCCGAAGGGCTGAGGCAATCCAGCGGCGGACCCCGTGCGCTGGATTGCGTCGCTACGCTCGCAATGACCCAAGTCGGCGGGAAGTGACGCCTACCGTGTCCCCGTCACGCGCACCGGCATGGCGAACGGCCGGGCCGGCTCCAGCGCGGCGCTCGCGGCGATCGCCGCCGCCGCCTCGACCATCCGGCCCTCGCGCCCCAGCGCCTCATCGGCGAAGCTGACAAGCCGCGGGTTCGGCTGCGCCGTGGGCGAGCTTTCGCGCAGCAGCCGGGCGATCCGGTGTTCGTCCGTTTCCGGGTTCAGCGCGCAGACAATCGTGAAAGCCGCCGCGGTCGACCGGCTGATTCCCGCCAGACAGTTGACCAGGACCGGCGCGCCGCGGTCCCACGACATGACAAAATCGACAAGCGCGGCGACATGTTCCGCCGACGGCGCGACATGCCCGTCGCGCGGCTCGGTGATGTCGTTCATGGTAAGGCGGAGATGACGCTCCCGCGGCACGCAGGGCGGGGTGAGCAGTTCGCGCATGATCTCGTCGTTGACCAGCGAGATCATATGCCCCGGCCGGGTCTGCTCCACCACGTGATCGATCGCGTCGAGCGGACATATGTAAAGCGTTTCCGGCGATGGCGTATACATGATCTGGCCCGTTCGCGCCGATCAACCTGCTATATCACCTGTTGGGCGCGCTCGCGCAGCCTGTCAAGCCACAAGCCCGCTTTCGACGAACGAGGCGTTGCGCCTGACCGGCCGCGCCGACATAATGCGCGCATCGAACAAGCCTTGCCAGAATTTCCCGGGAGGAGCCCACAAATGTCTGACGATAGAATTTATCCGGTTCCCGAAGACTGGGCGAATAACGCTTACGTGAACCGGCCACAGTACGAAGATATGTACCGGCAGAGCATCGAGAACCCGGACGAGTTTTGGCGCCATCACGGTTACCGGATCGACTGGATCAAGCCCTACACCAAGGTCAAGAACACGTCCTACGATCCGCACAACGTCGATATCCGCTGGTTCGAGGACGGCACGCTGAATGTCTGCGCCAACTGCGTGGACCGGCATCTGCCCGCACGCGGCGATCAGGTCGCCATCCTGTGGGAAGGCGACGAGCCGGACATGGACCTGAAGATCACCTATCGCCAGCTCCACGAGCGGGTATCGCGCTTCGCCAATGTGCTGAAGAAGCTCGGCATCAAGAAGGGCGACCGGGTCACCATCTACCTCCCGATGATCCCCGAGGCCGCCTATGCGATGCTGGCCTGCGCGCGCATTGGCGCGATCCACTCGGTCGTCTTCGGCGGCTTCTCGCCGGACGCGCTGGCCGGGCGCATCAACGACTGCGATTCGAACCTCGTCATCACGGCGGACGAGGGCGTGCGCGGCGGGCGCACCATCCCGCTGAAGGCGAACACCGACAAGGCGCTGACCCATGCGCCGAGCGTGCAGAACGTGCTGG
>CAYYSM010000264.1:0-3927 GCA_964474225.1 uncultured Hyphomicrobiaceae bacterium | reverse complement strand
GCGAGAGTGAATCATGCCGCTGCCGATTCGGGGAGGGGTTTTTCGAGGTGTCCGACTGGCAACCCTCTCTTAACGGAAATCGCGATTTCGCTGGCCTCTGTCGCATGCACGTCACAGTTGTTTCCTTCCTTTCTTCACAACCTCTGAATTCGCTTTCCAACCGGCGTGTATCCGCTCTATCACTGCAACCAAGACGTGCAGTTCAGTGGGATTGCGCCATGGGGGTGCAGGCTGCCGTCGGCCGTCCGGCGTTGTGCGGGCGGTTGTTGTGTGACCTGGAGAGGGAAAAGAGATGCGTACGCTCCTCCTTGGGGCTGCGTCCGCGGTGTGCCTCGGTGCCGCGGGCCCGGCCATGGCTAATGGTTCGTTCAAGGACATTCCGGAACCGGAGCCTGTCCTGAGCTGGACTGGTTTCTATCTCGGCGCTGGCGTTGGCGCTGGTGCCGTCGTGCATGATCTCGATGTCGATGCCTTCGCTGATGAATTCGACAACGGAAACTGCGAAGCGGTTAACTCGTCTTTCGTGTGCAGCGGCACGCCCTTCAACCTGTTCGACGCCTCGCTGAACGTCGACGGCATCGGCGGCGAGGGCGTCGTCGGCACGCTGCAAGTCGGCTATGACTGGCAGTTCGACACGCGCGGCGTTTTCGGCGTTTTCGCGGACGCCGACCTGTCCGGCATTTCCTCGGACATCAACTTCTCCGCAAGCGCGCTGGACGATAATTACGCCCTGTCCGGCAGCGGCGAGATCGACATGGACTGGATGTGGACCATTGGCGCGCGCCTCGGCTACCTGACGACGCCGGATACCATGATCTATGTGCTGCTCGGCTACACCCAGGCCGAGTTTGACGACGCGAATTTCTCGCTCAATTTCAATGACGAACTGGCCGATCTTATTGGCGTGAACGCCGCGCAGTCGGTGAGCACGAATCTCGACAGCTTCAGCGGCTACTCCGTGGGCGCGGGCATCGAGACGCGGCTCAGCCGGAATTGGGGCGTCAAGCTCGAATACCGCTATACGGAGCTGAGCAGCGAGGAACTGTTCTCGGTCAACGAAACGTTCGAGACCGACCTCGTGGGCGATGACTTCGTTGAAGTCGGCGCTTCGGCCGAGGTGGAGCCATCGATCCATACCGGCCGCGTTGCGCTCACCTATCGCTTCAATCGCGTCCGCCAGCCGATCGAGCCGGTGGAGCCGCCGATGGAGCCGCTCAAGTAAAGCGTACCGATCCTCTGTTGCACGCCTCGGAGCCGGGCCATCGCGCCCGGCTCTTTTTATTTGAGTGGCGCGAACGGAGCGCGTGACCGCGCGCCCCGAACGGCTCTCCACGCCTCTGCCAAAAAGCCGGTCTTCCGCGATCAATCCACCGCTTGACGCGCGCGGAGCGGCGCGCCGCGCAGCCAAAGCGGTTGAGGCGGCGCACAATTATAAGTTGTTGCAGGGCTGCCATACACGCTGATCAATGTGTTCTAGATCGAGACATCGCGCTTGCAACCTGAGCGAGAATAACACAAAAAGACTAACTATGACGTGTGAGGCGCCGGCTCAATTTCGAGGCGCTCTCCAGCGTCAGCTGTCTGCTTGACTTAGGCGGGAAACGAGAAAACCGGATTGAGAGACACATGATGCGAAAACTGATGGTTGGCGCCGCGACGGCGGCACTCCTGGGCACGGCTGGATCGGCTGCGGCCGCCGATCTGCATATGGACGGGCACTCGTTGAAGGATCCAGCGCCTGTCGCGCCGATAGCGATCTGGTCCGGTCTGTACATCGGCGGCACGGTCGGATTCGGCACGGGCGACACGTCGGATCGGCTTGATATTGAAGAAGGGCAGGCAACCGAGTTCGTCACTGACTTCACCAATTCCTTCTTGGGGACGGAGTTTGAGGAAAGTGATGTGACTAGCTTTATCGAAGATTTCCTGGGGACCGATTATGACATGGACGGTGCCGTGTATGGCGGCTTCGTTGGCTATAACTGGCAGATGAACAACGCGGTGTTCGGGATCGAAGCCGGGCTGAACGGCACTGATTTCGACGGACACACAAACTGCGCAATCATCGCCGACTGTAAGCGTGACCTTGACTACTACGCGACCGTCACGGGGCGTCTCGGGTATGCAGTCAACAATCTGATGTTCTATGGTTTCGGCGGCGTCGCCTGGGGTGATGTCAAGAGCAAAGTTACCGTAGGTGGCGTGCAACTTGACGATAAAATTTCAAGTGTGAACGGTGATCTAGTCGATGTGTCGTCGTCATTGAATAACGAGGAAACCCACGTAGGCTGGACCGCTGGCGCCGGGCTGGAGTTTGCGTTCACCGAGAGATTTGTCGCAGGCGTCGAGTATGCACACGTCGATCTCGGCGAGGAGCGCCATCGCATTGTGTCTGGCAGCGTCGGCGAGGTCGCTATCAACATTGACAACAAGGTCGACGTTTCCTTCGATGTCATAAAGGTTCGCGCCAGCTACAAAATCTGGGATCGCGCTCGTGAGCCCATCGAATCCTTCAAATAAGTCCTGACGATCCTCTGAATCTTCTCCCGAGCCGGGCCTTCGCGCCCGGCTCTTTTATTGGCGCGCGCGTCCCGCGCCAGCCTGAGAGCGCCGGCGCCGCCTATTGTGAAGGGTTTGTTAACAAACGGGCGCCATCGGTTGTGGTGTTGTCGCATGCACGCAACAGTTGTCCCCAATCTCTTCGTGCAATCCCGAAAAGCACTTCCCCGGCCACGCGAATCCGCGCTATGACCACAACCATGACGTGCAGTTAAGTGGGATCACGCCATGGGGGCGTGGGCTGCCGTCAAGCGTCCGCGGGCAGCGGGCGTTTTGGTCGAACTCTGAGAGGGAGAAAAGATGCGCAAGCTCCTCTACGGGGCTGCGGCCGCGGTGTGCCTCGGCGCCGCTGGTCCAGCCATGGCGAATGGTTCCATGAAAGATGTCGTCGTTGTCGAGCCGGCTCCGATCTGGTCGGGGTGCTACTTCGGGTTGAATGTTGGCGGCGCGTGGATGGATGACCAGGATTACAGCGATGTCAAGAAATCGTACGGATTTCATGCTGACGACTATGAACACGCATACGACTACCACAATTCTGAAAAAGGCTCGCCAGGCTATTGGAAGACGGACTACGATGGCTACAGCTTCCACGACAACCTGGATGATTCCGGGCCGTTCGGCGGCGGCCACATCGGCTGTAACTTTGAACGCGGGGCGTTCATCTTCGGCGTTGAGAGCGATATAGGGGTCGCGAACGATGTCGATTATCTCGCCTCGGTCCGCGGACGTATCGGCACCGCGGCCTGGAGCCGCTCGCACCTGTACCTGACCGCCGGCGTGGCCTTCGCCAGCTTCGACCGGGACTTCAAGTTGGAATACAAGCATTACGATGGTTCTGACACCTATTATCGCCGTCACGACGAAGGCGATGACGAAACCGGATGGGTGATCGGTGCAGGCTGGGAATATCTCATCAAGGACAATATGAGCTTTGGTGTCGAAGGGCTGTACTACTACTTCGACGACGACTCCAGCAAGTATGAATGGATCGACGGTTATGATGGCCCCAGCAAGTGCTACGATGATTGTGGCCACTACCACGCCTACAAGTTCGACCGGGACGTCGATAACGAGGTCTTCGTGCTGCGGGCGCGGCTGAGCTACCATCTCCGCCGGGCGCCGGAGCCGCTGAAATAAGCTCCTTCCCCCACCCCACCTGAAGCCAGACAGCCGGGCGATCGCGCCCGGCGTCTTACTTTCTGGCCCCCACGCACTTCGGCGACGCGGCTTGTGCCGGCGGCCAGCGCCCCAAGCGCAAGCCGTCACTGCCCGTTGCGCGCGACGCCCAACAGCCGTATTCTCCACACGCGCGGGCGGTTAGCTCAGTTGGTAGAGCGCTTCGTTTACACCGAAGATGTCGGGAGT
>CAYYSM010000263.1:0-3932 GCA_964474225.1 uncultured Hyphomicrobiaceae bacterium | reverse complement strand
CGGCGTGTTCGGCGAAACCTCCGAGATTACCGGCGCGGAGCATATCTGCAAGGCGCGCGCGGCTTCGCCTGAGGCCGCCGAAAAGTTCATGGCGACCTTCCAGGCCTATCAGGATGAGGTCATCGAGCCGCACAAGACCTCCGACCTGTCGGACTCGCAGCCGACCAAGGGCAACATTGAGGGCGGTCTTACAACCATCGAAGAAAAGGCGCTCGGCAACCTGGAAAAGATCGGCCGCGAATGCACCTACATCGACGTGCTGAAACCGGCTGAGGCGCCCGCGAAGGGGCCGGGGCTGTATTTCATGGACACGTCCTCGGCGGCGGCGGAGTGCGTCACGCTTATGGCTGCGGCGGGTTACGTCGTGCACACCTTCCCGACCGGCCAGGGCAATGTCGTTGGCAACCCGATACTGCCGGTCGTGAAGCTCAGCGCCAACCCGCGCACGGTCCGCACCATGTCTGAGCACATTGACGTGGACGTGTCCGGCATCCTGCGCCGCGAGATGACGCTGGACCAGGCGGGCGACGCGCTGATCGACATGGTGATTCGCACTGCAAACGGCCGGATGACGGCGGCCGAGGCGCTTGGACACCGCGAGCTGGTCATGACCAAGCTCTATCGCAGCGCTTAAGGGCGCGCGGCGGGGGCCGATCCCCCGCCGCCTTTCCCGGAGACCGCATGACCGATATCGTCGTCAGCGAGTTCATCACGCCGCAGGCGCTCGCGCTTCTGGAGGCGCATCACACCGTCCACTATGACCCGACGCTGTGGGAGCGCGCTGACGACCTCGCCGCGGCGCTCGCGGATGCGCGGGCGATCGTCGTGCGCAACAAGACCCAGGTGCGCGGTCCGGCGCTGGACGCGGCGGCGCGGCTGGAGGCGGTTGGGCGTCTCGGGGTGGGGTTGGACAATATCGACGTGGCGGCCTGCGAGGCGCGCGGGATCAAGGTGCTGCCCGCGCACGGCGCCAATGCCGCGGCGGTGGCGGAATACGTCATTGGCGCGGCGCTTATGCTGCTACGCGGTGCGTTCAATGCAACGCCCCGGTTGACGGCGGGCGAATGGCCGCGCGAGCAGCTTATCGGCCGGCAGCTGGAAGGCAAGCAGCTCGGCCTGCTGGGCTTCGGCGCGATCGGCCGGGCGGTGGCGGCGCGGGCGCGGGTGTTCGGCATGGACATCGCCGCCTATGACCCTGGCATCCCGCATGACGCGCCGCGCTGGCAGACTGAGGCGCGGCGGGCGACCTTCGAGGATCTGCTGGCGACCAGCGATATCCTCAGCCTTCACCTGCCGCTCAACGAGGAAACGCGTAGCCTGCTGGGCGAGGCGGCGCTGGCGCGGATGAAGCCCGCGGCGATCCTCATCAACACCGCGCGCGGCGGCATTGTGGATGAGCGGGCGCTGGCGGCGGCGCTGCGCGAGGGGCGGCTGGCCGGGGCGGCGCTCGACGTTTTCGAGACCGAGCCGATCGACGCGTCCACCGCTTCGCTGTTTTCCGGGCTGGCGAACCTGATCCTGACGCCGCACATTGCCGGCGTGACGGAGGAGTCCAATGCGCGCGTCAGTGAGGTGACGGCGCGCAATGTGCTCGACGCGCTGGCTAGCTAGCCCGGATAGAACTGCTTGACGATCAGGAAGCCCAGCAGCGCTGACGTTCCCGTGAGCACGGTGCCCCAGATCACGTCCACGATCGCCACCGTTATCGGCCAGTCACGCAACGTTGCCAGATTGGTGAAGTCGTAGGTCGCATAGCAGAAGAAGCCGAACAGCGCGCCATAGATCAGCGCCGTCTTCCAGGTGCCCGACTGCAGCGCCGGCGCCACAGCGAAGATCACGACCCCGATCACATAGACCGCATAGAAGACTGCCGCGACGGCCAGATTGGGGTTGTCCGCCAGCAGATGCCCCAGCCGCGAGAAGTAGAAGTTCTTGGCGATGTGCGCGAGCCACAGATAGTCGATGAGTAAGAATACGACGGCGGTCGCGACGTAAGCGGCCAGATATTGCATTGGCTGGTTCCCTCTGAGATGCGCTGTGTGGGTAAACGCTGGCGCGACGCGGCTGGATTGCCGCGCCAGAGACGAAAACGCTGCGGCATCAAGCCGGAAGGGGCGACAAGACGGGTCTGCAGCGGCGGTCTGGGCGGCATCGTCGATCAGTGGCGGAGTTCGCGGTCATAGCTACGCCAGATAATGAGCTGGAGGAAGGCCGTCAGCAGGATCGCGCCAAGGAAGCCAAGGCTTAGCGAATCCGCGCCGGAGCCCGCCAATCGCTCGAAATATCCGACAAGCTCCTCGTAACGCAAAAAGGCGATGCCGCTGACGATGACGCCCGCGATCTTCCCGACGGTTTCGATGTCCTGCTTGTAGCGCCGCAGGAAAAAGAACAGCAGCATCAGCGCCCATAGCCCGAAGAGCAGGCTGAAGCCCGGTGCGAGCATGACGAACAGGCTGCGGTTCGCGCCGCCGAAGATAACGCCTGACGACTGGATATAGGCGTGATTGGACAGCGGCCAGAACAGCATGGCGAACGCGCCGACCAGGACGCCGCGCTCCAGCCGGTTCAGATATTTGCCGTAATACTCGTCCAGCGCGCGGCGGCGGATGACCAGCATGATCCCGATGACGAAGAGCACCAGCAAAAAGAAGATGATGAAGGGCAGCACCCATTCATGCACCGTGCCGGTCAGCGCGCGGTTCTCCAGCGGCTGATGCACCGACTCCATGTAGTTCCGCATACTTTCCTGCGCCTGACAGCAGGCCGCGCCCGTCGCCATTTGCCCGGTGGCGAAGCAGAACCGCTCTTCGTTGAAGCTGTCCGGCGTGGGCAAGTATTGCGGCTCGCCATCGTCCTTGTCCCAGTAGCAGTCGCGATCGAACGGGCCGAGTCCGGCGCGCGTCTGGCTGACCTCGCGCACCAGCGACACGGCTTCCATCACCGGCAGTCGTGCGCAGGACTGGTTCTCCGCGCAGCCGGCTGGCACGCCCTGATCGGCCTTCAGGATTTCCGGTTTTACCTGCCAGACCGCGGGTACGCCCTGCAGCAGCATCTGCGCCATGAGAAAGGACAACACGGCCAGCGCGCCGGCGCCCACGAAAATGCGCAGCTTCCCGGCGGTGACATGCTTCCAGTACATGTCGAGGAAGACGCAGGCCGGGAAATAAAACGCGCACAGCGCCAGGAGGCCGAAGGTGGGGAAGAACAGGAAAAGCTGGCTGTAGACTGTGGCGATGGAGGGCCAGTCTTCGGGATACTCGTAGATCAGCGCGCCGAGCACGCTCAGGAACGCCGCGCCGAGAATGGCAAAGATGATGAAGACAGTCGCGCGAATACCCGGTGTCATACCCTGAACTCCCCCGCCGACCGGAAGGCGGCGGACAGCGTGCCTCCCGCGTGCGGCGCTAGCCTAAGCGAAGCGCCCATTCGCGGCTAGCCGATTTTCTTAACCATCTCTTAAACGCGGGTCGAGCGTGGCAATTCGATCAGCTTGCCGCGTAACGCGTTCACGCGGCGCATTCGGGCCTTGGCTCGCGGGCATGGAGCGAATAGTTAACTGTCAGTTGTACGAAGAGCCGGCATCAAACGGGGGTGGCCGCGTGAAACGGGTTCTCAAATACGGCGTGATCGTCGTGGTCGCCGCGGCCGCAGTGTTCGGTCTATACCGGCTTCAGCAGGTGCTGATGTTGGGTGCGGGCTACTATGCCAAGATGCTCTGCTCCGGGGTCTTCGTGTCCGGCCGCCCGGCGGATGAGGTGATCGCCGAGGATGTCCGGGCGGACAGGACCGGGCTGCTCGGCCTGTTCTCCAGCGCAGTCGACAGCGGAGCGCAGGCGGTCGATGTCTGGGTGCCGAGCGGCTTTGCCGCGCAGCGGGCGGTCTATCGCGATGGGTACGGTTGTCACCTGGCGCTGGAGGCGGACCGGCCTGAA
>CAYYSM010000262.1:0-3956 GCA_964474225.1 uncultured Hyphomicrobiaceae bacterium | reverse complement strand
GTCGGCGGGTCGATCAACGGGGAGGACAGCCAGAACGCCATCACCGGCGCAAGCGGCACGCCGACAGCCAGCAGCCCGGCGATGAACGGGATCACCTGGCACGAGCAGAACGGCGCGAGCCCGCCGAACAGCGCGGCCAGCAGGATCATGTGCGTTTCGCGCCCCTTGAAGGCGTTGCCGATCATGGTCTCCGCGCCGGCGGCCTTGAGCCAGGCGATCAGGATCACGGCGAAGGCGATATAGGGCAGCGTGCGCGAGAACGCGCTGGCCGCGAGCACGGTGACATGCTGGAAATTCGCCGGGTCGAGCGCCAGCACGATGAGCGGCAGCAGCACCACCAGCGTCCAGGGGGTCCACAGCCAGCCTTTCCAGTCGACCCGGCTGGCGGCGGTTTGCAGCGTTTCGCTCATGTCAGTCTCCCGGTTCGCCGTCAAGATCGGCGCAGCATTGGTTGAGGATGTAGCCGGCGAGCGTTTCGAGCCTGGCAAAGCATGGCCGATTGATGACGGCGCGGCCCTGCTTTTCCTGCACGATCAGCCCGGCGGAGGCGAGGAACTTGAGATGGTGGGCAAGGGTGGACGCCGGCATTCCGGTCCGGCTCTGGATGTCGCCGATCGTCAGGCCGTCAGTCCCGGCGCGCACAAGCGTCAGCACGACCTGGAGCCGCGCCTCCGACCCAAGCGCGGCGAAGCCTTGTGCGACCTCTTCGACGTCCACCTTATTTTCCCTTGAAACCATAATTCTAGTTTTATAGTGATTTCGGCGGCTGTCAATCACTGCTCCGCAAGAGGCCCAGGCGCATGAATATTGTAATCCATCACAACCCCGAGTGCGGCACCTCGCGCAATGTGCTGGCGATCATCGAGGCGGCGGGCTACGCGCCCACGGTCATCGAATACCTGAAAACCGGCTGGACGCGACCCCAACTCCTGGGCCTGTTCGCCGCCGCTGACCTGACGCCGCGCACGGCCCTTCGCGAGACCAAATCGCCTGCCGAAGAGCTTGGCCTCATGGATCCAAGCGTGCCTGATGAGACCTTGCTGGAGGCGATGATCGCGCATCCCATCCTCGTCAATCGCCCCATCGTGTGTTGCCGCAACGGCGTGCGCCTGTGCCGGCCGAGCGAGACAGTGCTTGACCTGCTCGATCGTTGGCCGCCTGGACCCTTTCACAAAGACGATGGCACGCTCCTGATCGACAAGGAAGGCAACCGCGTTGGCTGACGATTTCGATACCTACCCCAGTCTCGATGAAGCGGCCTTCGCGCCGATCGACGACCGCGCGCTGCTGGACGCGCCGCGCGCCGCCCATCCACCGCGCATCCTGCTGCTCTATGGCTCGCTGCGCGCGCGCTCTTACAGCCGGCTGGCCAGCGAGGAGGCCGCGCGCATCCTCCGCCGCTTCGGGGCCGAACCGCGGACCTTCGACCCGTCCGGCCTGCCGTTGCCCGACGCCGCCGACCCCAGCCATCCCAAGGTGCAGGAGTTGCGCGAGCTGGCGACATGGTCCGAAGGCATGGTCTGGTGCTCCCCTGAGCGCCACGGCGCGATGACCGGCATCATGAAGGCGCAGATCGACTGGATCCCGCTGGCGCTCGGCGGCGTGCGGCCTACGCAGGGCAAGACGCTGGCGGTGATGCAGGTCTCCGGCGGATCGCAGAGCTTCAACGCGGTCAACCAGCTTCGCGTGCTGGGCCGCTGGATGCGCATGGTCACGATTCCGAACCAGTCCTCGGTGCCCAAGGCCTATCTGGAGTTCGACGAGGACGGGCGGATGAAGCCGTCACCGCTCTATGACCGGATCGTGGATGTGATGGAAGAGCTGATGAAGTTCACGCTGCTTTTGCGCGACCGGGCCGCCTACCTCACCGACCGTTACAGCGAGCGCAAGGAAAGCGCCGAGGACGTCGCGCGGCGCGTCAATCAGCGCAGCCTTTAAAACGGCCGGACAGAGAACCTCTGCCCGGCCAGATTTAATCGTTTAGAGGGCGTATTCCTTCGATTTGAAGCTCAGATGCTGCACGCTCTGCGGCGCGTCGGCAATCTTGCGGATGTCGCCCCAGGTCTGCTTGTAGTTAGGAATGATAAGCTCGTTCACCCCGTCGTTCACGACATTGCCCTGCACGCCGGTCGGATAGCCGAACAGCATGAAGGTTTCGCCGCGCTTGGCGGTCGGTGTCGGGTAGGCCATCGCCTGGGTCGAGCCGCTATCGTTCCAGACTTCGACCAGGTCGCCCTCGTTGATGCCCAGATCGCTCATGTCGCCCGGGTTCATCTCGATGAACGGATAGGGCCACCGGTCCATCACCAACTCGTTGTCGACATCCAGATAGGCCGACTGCCAGACCTGGTTCGCCCGGCCGTTGTTGATGAGGAACGGGAATTTCGCCTTCTGCTCTTCCTTGCCGGGGGCCTGGAGGCCAGTCCATTCGGCGACGCAGAACCGCGCCTTGCCGTCCTCGGTGCCGAACTTGCCGTCAGTGTAGAGGCGCGGGCTGCCGATGATCTTGCCGTCTTCGTAGCCCACCGCCGGTTCCTGGAAGCCGTTGGTGCCCATCGCCCGCAGCCGGTCATAGGTGACGAATTCGCCGCCGGCCGCGTTCTGGTGGTAGCCGTCCATAAACACGTCTTCCTCGGTCTGCCAGTCGAAGCCCTTGAACTGGTCAGCGTAGGCGTCGTCGCCCATGTCGCGCAGCACGCGCTCCATGTTGTTGGCGATTCGCGCGGCGATGATGCCGTCGCCCATGGCCTGGCCCGGCGGGTCCATGTATTTCTCGGTGAGCCGCATCCGCCGCTCGCCATTCATGGAGGTCAGGTTGATCTCTCCCGAGGTCGCGGCGGGCAGGACGACGTGGCAGGCCTCGCCGATCCGCGTCGGCACGATATCGACGTCGACCGCGAACAGCCCGCCATCATTGATGGCATCCACGATCGCCTTCACCATCGCGTCGCGGTCGCCGTAAGGCACACTGTTCATGGCGTCCTTCACCTTGTCGGTGCGCTGCTTGTAGACGCGCTTGAACTCCATGGCGTTGAGCGTCGTCTTGTAGTTGTCGCAACCCCAGATGTGATGCACACCGCCATTGCCCTCGATGAGCAGCTTGTCGACATACGCCGAGGGCCGCCCAACATGGCCCTCGTTCGGGCGGACATAACCTTCCTGATGGCCGCCAAGACGCACGCAGCCGCCGCCCAGCCGTCCGACATTGCCGGTGGCAAGCGCCAGATTCAACAATGCGCCATTGGTGCGATAGTTGTCATTGCCCCAGATCAGCCCCTTCTCGTAGGAGAACATGGTGCGCCGGCGCGCACCGCCGTCCTTCGGCCGGGCGATCCATTCCGCCGCCTTGCGGATGTCGTCCGCACTCACGCCGGTGATCTCCGCGGCCTCGTCCAGACTGGTGCGGTTCGCCTCGACGGCTGTCTGGAAATCGACCAGTGCGGCCGGCTTCGCGTCGCTGTCTCCGCCGATCGGGTCGCTGCCCGGCGCGGCGGTGTTGTTGTCGATGAAGTCCTGATCGATCCAGCCCTGGTCGGCGATGTGGGTCAGGATCGCATTGAACAGCACCATGTCGGTGCCGGAGTTGATGGCCAGATGCAGGACATTATCCTTGCCCGCCTCGACCTCGCAGGCATTCACCGTGACGGTGCGGCGCGGATCGACGATGACAATGCGCCCGCGCGCGTGCGTCTCGTCCGGCATCATCTCCTGCTTCTTGCCGAGCGACGCACCGCGCAGGTTTGGCACCCAGTGATTGAGGAAATAGTTTGTCTGGCATTCCAGCGGGTTAGCGCCGACGACGAAGATCGTGTCAGCCAGTTGCGCGTCCTCGTAAGCGTTGTTCAACTCGCCGACGCCCATGTCGCGGGTGGCGTGGACCTCGGAGTTATAGGCCGGGCGATTATGGATGCGGATGTTCTTGACCTTCATCGCGCCGAAATAGAGCTTGCCCGTGC
>CAYYSM010000261.1:0-3962 GCA_964474225.1 uncultured Hyphomicrobiaceae bacterium | reverse complement strand
GGCTGCGCCGATATCGCCACGGTGCTGTTCACCCAGATCATGCGTTTCGATCCGCAGACACCGGACTGGCCGGACCGCGACCGCTTCGTCCTCTCGGCCGGGCATGGCTCGATGCTGCTCTACAGCCTGCTCTATCTCACCGGCTATCCGGGCATGGAGATGGAGCAGCTCAAGAATTTCCGCCAACTCGGCTCGCATACGGCCGGCCACCCGGAATATGGCGATGCGCCAGGCATCGAGACGACCACCGGTCCGCTCGGCCAGGGGCTGGGCAACAGCGTCGGCATGGCGCTGGCCGAGCGGCTGTTGAACGCGCGCCATGGCGACGACATCGTTGACCACTTAACTTATGTGCTGGCGAGCGACGGCTGCCTGATGGAGGGCATCAGCCACGAGGCGATCTCGCTGGCGGGTCATCTGGGGCTCGGAAAGCTGATCGTGCTGTTCGACGACAACCACATCTCCATCGACGGGCCGACCGATCTGGCGGTTTCCGACGACCAGCTCACTCGGTTCACGGCCTGCGGCTGGCACACGACGCGCGTGGACGGTCACGACCCGGAGGCGGTGGCCGCGGCGATCGAAGCAGCGCGCGATGAAACCGGCCGCCCGTCGCTGATCGCCTGTCGCACGGTCATCGGCTACGGCGCGCCGAACAAGCAGGGCACGGCCGACACGCACGGCGCGCCGCTCGGGGATGACGAAATCGCCGCCGCGCGTGCCGAGCTGGGCTGGGACCATCCGCCGTTCGAGGTGCCCGATCATATCCTGAACGCGTGGCGCGAAGCCGGCGCGCGGGGTCGCGCGGCGTTTCAGGCGTGGGAGGAAGCCGCGAGGCGACTGGGCGCGCAGGAACGTGCGCGGCTGCACGACCCGATCGACGCGGCGGCGCGCGCGGATATCGCGGCGGTGATCCGCAAGGTCAAGTCCGATTTCAGCGCGGGCGGCGAGAAGCTCGCCTCGCGTAAATCCTCGCAGCAGGTGATCGAGGCGCTGGTGCCGGCCGTCCCCGCGCTGATCGGCGGCTCGGCGGACCTGACCGGGTCCAACGGCACCATGACCAAGCGGCACCGCGATGTCTCGGCGGAGGATTTCGCCGCCAACTACATCCATTACGGCGTGCGCGAGCACGGCATGGCCGCCGCGATGAACGGCATGGCGCTGCATGGCGGCCTCGTGCCCTATGGCGGTACTTTCCTGGTGTTCACCGATTACTGCCGCCCGTCGATCCGCTTGTCGGCGCTGATGGGTCAGCGGGTCATCTACGTGATGACGCATGATTCCATCGGGCTTGGCGAGGACGGCCCCACCCACCAGCCGATCGAGCATCTGGCGGCGCTGCGGGCGATGCCGAACCTGAACGTCTACCGCCCCGCCGACTCCGTGGAATGCGCGGAAGTCTGGGAACTGGCGCTGAACAGTGCGGATACGCCGTCGATCCTCGCGTTGACGCGCCAGGGCCTGCCGCTGCTGCGCGGCGATCATGACGACGCCAATCTCAGCGCGCGCGGGGCCTACGTAATGCGCGAGGCGAATGGCGCGCGCGATGTCACCCTGCTGGCGACCGGCTCCGAGGTCGGGCTGGCCGTGGAGGCTGCCGCTCTGCTGGCGCAGGAGGGCATCCGCGCGGCGGTCGTCTCCATGCCGTGCTGGGAACTTTTCCGCGCGCAGCCGCAAGAGTATCGCGAGAGTGTGCTTGGCGCGGCCCCGCGCGTCGGCGTCGAAGCGGCGGCGGCGCTCGGGTGGCACGAGTGGCTCGGCGCTTCGGGCCGCTTTGTCGGCATGGACAGCTTCGGCGCGTCCGCGCCAGCGGGCGACCTGTTCAAGCATTTCGGCATCACGGCGGAGCGGGTCGCCGAGGAAGCCCGCGCCGCAATCGCGCTGGGATAGGCGGAGCAAACAGCGATGCTTGAGAGGATCAAGCGCATCGACTCGGCCGAGGTGGCGGGCAAGCGCGTGCTGGTCCGCGCCGATCTGAACGTGCCGACCGCTGACGGCAAGGTCACCGACGCCACGCGCATCGAGCAGGTGCTGCCGCTGATCCGCGATCTCTCGCAGCGCGGGGCGAAGGTCGTGGTGATGTCCCATTTCGGCCGGCCCAAGGGCAAGCGCGTCGCGGAAATGTCGCTCAAGCCCGTCGCCGATACGATGGCCGAGATGCTTGCGCCGATTGCTGTGTCCTTTGCGCCGGACTGCATTGGCGACGAGGCGAAAGCCGCCATCAATGCGCTGGAGTCGGGCGGCGTCTGCGTGCTGGAAAACCTGCGCTTCCATGCCGGCGAGGAGGCCAACGACGCGGCCTTCGCCGCCGCGCTTGCCGAACTCGGCGACATTTACGTCAACGACGCCTTCTCCGCCGCGCACCGCGCCCACGCCTCGACCGAGGGTATCGCTCATCTTCTGCCCGCCTATGCCGGCCCGGCGATGATGTCGGAGATCGAGGCGCTGACCCTCGCGCTGGAGGAGCCGCGCCGCCCGGTCGCCGCGCTGATCGGCGGGGCCAAGGTTTCCAGCAAGATTGACGTGCTCTCCAACCTCGTCGCAAAGGTGAACCTGCTGGTCATCGGCGGGGCGATGGCCAACACCTTTCTTCGTGTCGAAGGGCGCAGCATTGGCAAATCGCTGCACGAGCCCGATGAGGCGAACACCGTCGAGCAGATCATCACGAACGGCGCGGAAAGCGGATGTCACATCCTGCTGCCAAAGGATGCGGTCGTCGCGCCGGAACTGGCCGAGGGCGCGCCGACCGAGGTGCGCCCTGTGACGGACATCCCGGATGATGGTATGATCCTCGATATCGGACCCGACACCGCGGCGGAGATTTCGACTCGCCTGGCCGGCTGCCACACGGCGCTCTGGAATGGCCCGCTCGGGGCATTCGAGATCGCCCCGTTCGGCGAAGGCACCTTCGCTGTGGCCCGCGAGGTCGCGCGCCTCACCCGCGAGAGCAGCCTGACCAGCATCGCTGGCGGCGGCGACACGGTGGCGGCGATGAACGCGGCGGGGGTCGGGCAAGAGTTTTCGTATGTTTCAACCGCGGGCGGCGCCTTTCTGGAATGGCTGGAGGGGCGCGAGTTGCCCGGCGTTGCCGCGCTCAAGAGCGCCTGACGCGAATGGGAGATCAATCATGGCACGAGTGACACTGAGACAGCTTCTCGATCACGCCGCGGAACACGGCTACGGCGTGCCCGCTTACAACATCAACAACATGGAGCAGGGCCTGGCGATCATGCAGGCCGCGCAGGACACGCAGTCGCCGGTGATCATCCAGGCGAGCCGCGGCGCGCGCAAATACGCCGGCGACTTCATGCTCGCCAAGCTGATCGAAGGGCTGGAGGCGCTGTATCCGGACATCCCGATCTGCCTGCACCAGGACCACGGCAACAACCCCGCGACCTGCCTGTCCGCGATCCAGCACGGCTTCACCTCGGTGATGATGGACGGCTCGCTGGAAGAGGACGCCAAGACGCCCGCCTCTTATGATTACAACGTCGAAGTGACCAAGAAAGTCACGGAGATGGCGCATTGGGTCGGCGCGAGCGTCGAGGGCGAGTTGGGCTGCCTCGGCTCGCTGGAAACCGGCGAGGGCGAGGCCGAGGACGGCCACGGCTTCGAGGGCGCGCTCACCCGCGACAAGCTGCTCACTGATCCGGACGAGGCCAAGCAGTTTGTCGCCGAGACCAAGGTGGACGCGCTCGCGGTCGCCATCGGCACCAGCCACGGCGCTTACAAGTTCACGCGCAAGCCCACCGGCGAAATCCTCGCGATGGATGTGATTGAGGCGATTCATGAGCGCCTGCCGAACACGCACATCGTCATGCACGGCTCCAGCTCGGTTCCGCAGGAGCTGCAGGACATGATCAATGCCTATGGGGGCGATATGCGCGAAACCTACGGCGTGCCAGTGGAGGAGATCGTGCGCGGCATCCGCCACGGCGTGCGCAAGGTGAACATCGACACCG
>CAYYSM010000260.1:0-3979 GCA_964474225.1 uncultured Hyphomicrobiaceae bacterium | reverse complement strand
GGCGCCGGCCAGGTACTTGCCGGTGAGCACACCGCGGGCGAGCGGGCTGTAGGCCACCACGCCCATGCCGTAATGGGCGCAGGCCGGCAGTACCTCCACCTCCGGCTGCCTGTTCAACGCGTTGTAGTAGGGCTGGCAGACGGCGGGCCGGCCGATGCCCGCCTCGTCGCAGAGCCGGGCGAGCTCGGCGATGCGCCAGGCGCGGAAGTTGGAGACGCCGATATAGCCGATCTTGCCCGCGCGGCGCAGCTCGGCGAGCGCCTCGACCGTCTCCTCCAGCGGCGTCTTGGGGTCTTCCTTGTGCAGGTAGTAGACGTCGATGCGGTCGGTCTTGAGCCGCTTGAGGCTCCCCTCGCAGGCCTGGATCAGCCAGCGCTTGGAAAGACCGTGCTGGTTGCGGTCGTCCTGGCTCATGGCGTTGCCGGCCTTGGTCGCCAGGATCCAGTGCGAGCGGTTGGCGGTCAGCGCCTCGCCGACGATCTCCTCCGAGCGGCCGGTGTGGTAGACGTCGGCGGTGTCGATGAAGTTCACGCCGCGGTCGAAGGCGTGCTCGACGATTCGCTTCGCATCCGCCGCCGAGGTCCGCCCGCCGAAGGTCATCGTGCCCAGGCACAGCGCGGACACCTCGAGCCCGGTCCGTCCCAGCCTGCGATAGCGCATCTCGTTCTCCCGCCCACTCGGACCGAAACCCTAGCGGCCGAGCGGTCGACCGCACAAGCCGGCTCCCCGTGGCCGCGGTGATGTGCGAAGCTGCGTCCGTCGACGGGATGGGGAGGCGCGGGATGAGAACGACACGCCGTCTGCTGGTGGGGCTCGGCCTCGCGCTCGCCGTGGGCGGCGCCGCCGAGGCGCAGACGCTCGAGCGCATCGCGCGCGAGGGGGTCTTCACGATCGGCCATCGCGACACCGCGATCCCGTTCTCCCACGTCGACGCGACCACGGGCGAGGCGAGGGGCTACAGCGTGGCGCTGTGCGAGGCGATCGCCCGCGACGTCGCCGAGGCCGCCGGCATCGACGACCTCCGGCTCGCCTACGTGGAGGTGACGGCCGAGGACCGCTTCGACGCGGTCGCCGACGGCCGGGTGGACCTGCTCTGCGGGGCGGCGACGCGGACGCTGTCGCGCCGCGCGCGCGTCGACTTCTCGATACCCACCTTCGTGGACGGCGCCGGCATCGCCCTGCCCCGCGGCGGGGCGCGATCGATGTCGGAGCTCGCGGGCGCGACCATCGCCGTCACGGGCGGCACGACCACCGCGCAGGCGCTGACGCGCATGCTCGAGGAGAGCGACCTGGGCGCCGACGTGCTCACCGTCGCGAACCACGACGACGGCCTGGATGCCCTTCGCGACGGCCGTGCCGCGGCCTATTTCGCCGACCGGGCGATCCTCGACTATCTCGTCGCCACGCGCGGTGCCGAGGACGTCGTCGTCGCCGAGGACCAGTTCACGATCGAGACCTACGGCCTTGCGCTCGCCCGCGGCGACGCCGACTTCCGCCTCGCCGTCGACCGGGGCCTGTCGCGCCTCTACCTCACGGGCGAGGTGGAGGTGCTGTTCGCCGAGGCCTTCGGGCCCGAGGCGCGGATGACCGACCTCCTGCGCTCGCTCTACCGGCTCAGCGCCCTGCCGCGCTGAAGCGCTCGAGCGCGTCCCACTTGGGCGGACCCACCCGCACACCCCGGCCGGCCAGGGTGCGCGGGTGGCTCGGTCAACTTGAACGGGACGCGCGCTCGCCCGAGCGTTCGAAGGCCGGGTCGAGGAGCGGCAGCACCGCGGGCGCGACCGTCGCCGGTGCCGGCTGCGCGTCGGGCGTCTCGCCCGGACGCGGTCTGCTCCCTGGCTTGCGCCCAGGACGAGACCAAGGAAATGCGCACCCTTAAACTGCAGCTGCGCCAGGCCCAGCTGGAGCGTACCCAGGCGGAAACCTGGGAGAAGCGCTCCGAGGCGGCCTACCGCGAGGCCCAGACCCTGTTCGAAAAGGGCCTGATCAGCAAGACCGAGCTCGCCGAAGCCGAGGAGACGTACAATCGCGCCCGCCTGGAGCTGGAACAGGCGAAGATCGATCTCGAACGGACACGGCTGACATTCCTCAACGATGCGCTGCATGTTACGTTGGAGAAAGCGATCCTCTATCGCGACCAAGATGGTCAGAAGCATGCAAAGATCCGGGTGAAGAACAACTCGAATATCCGCAAGATAATCGATGAAGGCAACAACTATTCGGCGGACGAAAAGCGGGGGCTTCTGACTATCGAGAACCTCGTGGTGCGCCTGCTCAAGGAGGGGAACCTCATCGCGCGGCCCTTCGAGTACAAGATCCCGCAGCTGCGGTATCAGTACGCGCGTGAAGTTGATTTCGTTCTGCAGCGCGAAACCGAAGACGTCGTGGTGGAGATCGCCTACGCCGATACGGTCCTGAGCCTGCCGGTGTTTCTGGAGCGCGAGGCCAAGGAGGATCGGGTCCTGATCGAAGCGATCCAGTTCTCGCAGGAAGGCGAGCTAGGGACACGGATCACCTATGATCTCGAGGCGGAGCGGTTCGTCGACGACGATAAGGCGTTTTCGTTGTCGGTCATCAACCTGCCCGCCGATTACACCTACGAGTTCAGGGAGCGCGACACCGAATCCAACCGGGAGAACAGCCGGGTGTCACGGGTACGGTTCAAGAAGGGTATCACCACCAAGAGCCTTCAGCTGATAATCAGCATGCCCAAGGAGATCGACAAGGCGGCGCTCAACGAGAAGATAGCCTTTTTCGTGCTGATGCTCGACCGGTTCTCCCAGCAGCGCCTGGCAACATTGAAGAGTGATGCTCAGGGGCGGGCCCTGACCGGTGAAGACCTGGACAGCGCGTCGATATCGTACGAGGCCCTCGAGCTGATTCCTCGCGGACGGGCCGAAATAGAGATCACCGCCAACAATTTTTTCCAGAAGGTCAAGATAGGGGAGATTATCAAGTGCTCGTTCTCTCTGCACAACTCGGGCACTGTCGACCTCGATCGCATCCGTGTCAAAATGGGTTCGCTGCCGCTTGACTGGACGGCCAATGTGGTGCCCGAGAAGAACATCAGTCTCAGTGTCGAGGAGAAGAAGAAAATCGACCTCGAAATCATACCGGCGGTCGATGTCGTTGCCGGTGACTACGAGGTCAAGATTGAATCGTCGACCCTGCACGAAGGCCGCGATGTCGAAGCCGATCCCAAGATTCTGCGGGTCCAGGTCGAGGGCAAATCCAACATCGTTATCGGCGCCATCCTGATGATCGTGCTCGTGGGCATGATCGTGGGCGTGGCGGTGATGACCATCAAGGTGAGCCGGCGGTAGGATTGCAGATTCATCCCGCCCACTGCGCGGTCTGCCTTCCGGCTGCGCCTCCTGGTGATGATTGTAGAATGATGATTGCGGATGGGAGTGCGGTGGTATTCATGGGCGGAATGTGTCATGGTCCAGAGGGCGGGTTCATTGCGCTGTGAGCCAATCGGCGGAAATGGTGGTGCCTGGTTTACGGACTGCAATCTTTTCTCGTGTTCGTGATCGTAATCGTGATCGTAGTCGGGCGGAGCCCGAAGGACGGTTTTTACCACGAAGAACACGAAAAATGCTTGGGTTTGACAAATTGTCTCCGCGGCATTCCCACGCAATTCAAACAGACACTGTAATCGCGATCTGTCATCTCGGACCCGCGAACACCGATTACGAGTACGAGCACCGTCCTCTTTCAGAGGACTGAGCACGAGCACGATTGCTCTGCACAAGCCTGAGCTGCGGTTTTATCAGGGTGACATCGTGAATATTCGCTGCGCGATTTCCGGATACGCCGCGATGAATCGCAACTCGTCTTCGACCAGTGGTTTCTGCGTGTGCACGTTGGCGTAGCGTACCAGCTCGAGAATTCTATTGGCATCTTCCTGATTGGCGAACCCGATCTCGAGCTTGTCGTAGACATTGTAGAACCCCTTGATACCGCTGTACTCCCCTAC
>CAYYSM010000259.1:0-4013 GCA_964474225.1 uncultured Hyphomicrobiaceae bacterium | reverse complement strand
GATCGCCTGTCGATGTGCCAGATGGGCGCGCGGCTGTCCACCGGGATTCGCGCAAGCCGGGCGCTCAGGCCGCCGGACGCGCCGCCCATTCATGCGCGCGCGTGCCGCGCAGATCGACCAGCGAGGCCGCGCCTGCCCGGTCCAGCGCCGCCGACAGGCCATTCAGGATTTTCGCGACCAGGCCGACGCCTTCATAGATCAGGCCCGTATAGAGCTGCACCAGCGAGGCGCCCGCTTCGATCTTCGCAAGCGCCGTCTCGGCAGAGTCGACGCCCCCGACGCCAATGAGCGGCAGCCGGCCCTCGCTCAATTGATACAACTGCGCCAGCACGCGCGTGGCCAGCGGAAACAGTGGCCGCCCCGAAAGCCCACCGGTCTCGTTGGCGTGCGGAACGCTGTCCAGGTCGGGGCGCGACAGCGTCGTGTTGGTCAGGATCAACCCGGCGACGTCATGCGCCATAACCGCATTCACGACCGCCGGCAGCGCATCCTCCGGGATGTCAGGTGAGAGCTTGACCAGAAGCGGCGGCGCGGGACTGGTTCCGGCCAGCTCGGCGCGGAGTGCGGTCAGACGCTCCAGAAGCGCGTTCAGCCGGTCAGGCGTCTGCAGATCGCGCAGGCCCGGCGTGTTCGGCGAGGAGACATTGACGGTAAAATAATCCGCGCAATCCGCAAAGGCGCGCATGCCCGCTTCATAATCCGCGATGAAGTCTTCCGAGTCCTTGTTCGCGCCGATGTTGACGCCGACGACACCCTGAAAGCGCTGGCGGGCGAGCCGGGCATGAACCGCGTTGTGCCCCTGGCTGTTGAAGCCCAGCCGGTTGATGACCCCGCGCGGCTTGATGAGGCGGAACACGCGCGGGCGCGGGTTGCCGGCTTGCGGCTCCGGCGTGACCGTGCCGACCTCGACATAGCCGAAGCCCAGCTCGAACAGTGGGCGCAAGACGCGCGCATCCTTGTCGAAGCCCGCGGCCATGCCGACCGGGTTGGCGAAATGGCAGCCAAACAGGTCCTGCGCGAGGCGCGGATCGTGCGGCAGCTCGGGCTTGGGGTAGAAGCCGCGCTCCAGCGCGCGCAGCGTCAGGTCATGCGCGCGCTCGGGATCAAGCGTGAGCAGGCCGGCCTGGGCGAGACGAAGGACGCTGGATTTCACGACGCGCCCCCGCGTGTCAGGTCGGCGGGCAACTCATGCGTACCGTCGGCGTTGAGGGGCAAGGGCGCGCTCCAGAGCGCGGCTTTGAACGGAAGCGGCGCGTAGAGGTGCGGAAAAAGATCGCCGCGTCGCGACGGCTCCCAGATGAGCTTGTCGCCCAGCGCCGCCGCGTCGACCGCAACCAGCACCAAGCCGTCCTGCCCGGCGAAGTGCTTGGCGAGGGTGCCCGGAAGCTGATCGGCGGTCGAGAAATGGATGAAGCCGTCGCGCGTGTCATCCGCCGAGCCATGGTACGCGCCGACGGCTTCCGCATCGCGCCAGGCGTCGGACTCCATGACCTTGTAGATGACCTCGCTCATCGGCCCTTCCGGCTTACGCGCCGACGGTCTCCTGCTTCAGCCGCTCTTCGATCGCGTCGAGCGCCTCCTGCGCGCGCGAACCGTCCGGCCCGCCCGCCTGCGCCATGTCGCGCCGGCCGCCGCCGCCCTTGCCACCGAGCGCCTCGGCGCCAGCACGGACCAATTCAACGGCGTCGTATTCATCCTTAAGATCATCGGTGACGCCGACGACCAAGCCGGCCTTGCCGTCCTCGCCCTTGCCGACGATCGCGACAATGCCGGAGCCGATCTGGCGCTTGCCGTCATCGACCAGCCCGCGCAGTTCCTTCGGCGGAATGCCCTCCACCGTGCGGCCCAGCATCTTCACAGCCCCGACCTCGCGCACCGCGCCACTGCCATTCGCGCCCGCCGCCGCGCCGCCGAGCGCCAGCTTCTTGCGCGCCTCGGCCAGTTCGCGGCTGAGCTTGCGCCGCTCCTCGATCAGGCTCTGGATGCGCTCGATCAGTTCATCCGGCTGGGTTTTGAGCACTTCAGCCGCCTCGCGCACCTCACGGTCGCGCTCGCGCAGATAGGCCCGCGCCGCGTTGCCAGTCAGCGCCTCGATGCGCCGGACGCCCGCGGAGACCGCGCTTTCGCTGACGATCGCGATCAGGCCGATATCACCGGTGCGCGCCACATGTGTGCCGCCGCACAGCTCGATCGAGTACGGCTTTTCTTCGTGATCGCTTTCTGCGCGGCCCATGGCAACGACGCGCACCTCCTCGCCGTATTTCTCGCCGAACAGCGCCAGCGCGCCCTGCTCGATCGCCTCGTCAACGCTCATCAGCCGCGTCGTCACCGCGTCGTTCTGCAGCACGATCGCGTTGGCGATGTCCTCGATCTGACTGAGTTCCTCGTCGGTAATCGGCTTCGGGTGCGAAAAGTCGAAGCGCAGCCGGCCCGGTTCCACGAGCGACCCCTTCTGCGCGACGTGATCGCCCAGCACCAGCCGCAGCGCCTGGTGGATCAGATGCGTCGCGGAGTGGCTGCGCCGGGTGGCCGCGCGCCGCTCGGAATCCACGTACATATGCACCTGGTCGCCGACCCGCAGCGGACCGCGCTCAACCACGCCGTAATGGCAGATCAGATCGCCGAGCTTCTTCTGCGTATCATCGACGCGCAGGTTGGCGCCCTTCGCGGTGATGATCTGGCCCTTGTCGCCGACCTGGCCGCCGGCCTCGCCATAGAACGGCGTCTGATTGGTGATCACGACGCCGCTGTCGCCCTTGCGCAGTTGCTTGACGCGCTTGCCGTTCTTCACCAGCGCGGTGATCTCGCCGTCCGCACGCTCGGTGCCATAACCGAGGAATTCGCTTGCGCCGAGTTCGTCGCGCAGGTCGAACCAAAGCTTGTCGGTCGCCGCCTCGCCCGAGCCGGCCCAGGCCTTGCGCGCCTCAGCCTTCTGGCGTTCCATCGCCGCCTGAAAGCCTTCGGTGTCGACCGCGATGCCGCGGTTTTTCAGCGCGTCCTGCGTCAGGTCGAGCGGGAAGCCGTAGGTGTCGTAAAGCTTGAACGCCGTTTCGCCGGAAAGCGTGTCGCCTTCGCGCAAGCCTTCGGTTTCGTCACGCAGAAGCTGCATGCCGCGGTCGAGCGTGCGCATGAAGCGGCCTTCTTCCAGCTTCAGCGTCTCGGTGATGAGCGCCTCGGCGCGGTGCAGTTCGGGGTAAGCCTGCCCCATCTCGCGCGCGAGGATGGAGACGAGCTTGTAAATGACCGGCTCGCGCGCGCCCAGCATGTGCGCATGCCGCATCGCGCGGCGCATGATGCGTCGCAGGACATAGCCGCGTCCCTCGTTCGACGGCAGCACGCCATCGGCGATCAGGAAGCTGGTCGCGCGCAGGTGGTCCGCGATCACGCGGTGGCTCACCGCCTTGTCTTCACGCGCCGGCACGCCCGTGACCTCCTCAGACGCCTTGATGATCGTCTGAAACAGGTCGGTGTGATAGTTGTCGTGCGTGCCCTGCAGCACCGCCGCGATGCGCTCCAGCCCCATGCCGGTGTCGATCGACGGGCGCGGCAGGTCGACGCGCTTGTCCGGCGTCACCTGGTCGTACTGCATGAAGACCAGGTTCCAGATCTCGATGAAGCGGTCGCCGTCCTCGTCCGGGCTGCCGGGCGGGCCGCCGGGCACGTCGGGGCCGTGGTCGAAGAAGATCTCGGAGCACGGCCCGCACGGCCCGGTCTCGCCCATCGCCCAGAAGTTGTCGTCGCCGGCGATGCGGAGGATACGGTCCTCGGGCAGACCGGCGATCTTCTTCCAGAGGTCGAACGCCACGTCGTCGTCGATGTAGACGGTGACCAGCAGGCGCTCCTTTGGGAGCCCGTACTCTTCGGTGACCAGCCGCCAGGCCAGGTCGATCGCCCGCTCCTTGAAGTAGTCACCGAAGGAGAAGTTCCCCAGCATCTCGAAGAACGTGTGATGCCGGGCGGTAAAGCCGACGTTGTCGAGGTCGTTGTGCTTGCCGCCGGCGCGCACGCATTTT
>CAYYSM010000258.1:0-4041 GCA_964474225.1 uncultured Hyphomicrobiaceae bacterium | reverse complement strand
ATCGGCCACCGGATGACCCGCGCGCAGCGTCGCTGCGATGTCGAGGCCGCCGATCAGCCGGTCATCGGCGATGTTGGCGGGCGCACGACGGCGCGGCGCATCAGCGGGCCAGAGCGAGTCGAGATAGGCTTGCCATTGATCGCGGACCGGGCCGGCATGGGCATGGACCGTGATGCCGCCCAGCCCCACCGGATTGACCGCGAACAGCGCGGCCGCGAGCAGCGCGTTTTGCCACAGTGTCAGGCCGGCGTCGGTTTCGGGTGGCGGCGCATCCGGCACGAGCATGTCGTCGCGCCAGTGCGCGCCGTGCTCCAGTCCGGGGCCGTCCTGCTGGGTCACTGTGCTGCTGTCCGGGCCGCCTTGTGGCCCGTGTCCTCGCCGAAGATTTCGCCGATGGCGCGGTCTACCCGTACGCCGGAGCCGGCTTCATCGAGCGGATCGCGCCGCAGCCGGTGACGCAGCGCCGCCGGTGCGACGCGGCGCAAGTGGTCCTGTGCGGCTGCCGAAGCGTCTTCCAGGGCGGCAAGCGCCCGCGCCGCGCGGATCAGCGTCAGTTCCCCGCGCAGCCCGTCTGTGCCAAGGCTGACGCACAGCTCCGCCGCCCGCGCCACCACGTCGTCCGGGACATCGACCTGATGCAGGCTCTCCTTCGCCCCGGCGATCGAAGCGCGCAGCGCATCTTCCTCCGACTGCCATGCCTCGTGAAAGGCGGCCGGGTCGCTTTCGAATGCGTCGCGCCGGCGGATGACCTGCACGCGCTCGTCCAGATCGCGCGGAGCGGACACCTCGACGAACAGCCCGAAGCGGTCGAGAAGCTGCGGCCGCAATTCGCCTTCTTCCGGGTTGCCGCTGCCCACCAGCACGAAACGCGCCGGGTGCCGGATACTGAGGCCCTCGCGCTCGACGATGTTCTGGCCGGTCGCCGCCACGTCGAGCAGCAGGTCGACCAGGTGGTCTTCAAGCAGGTTCGCCTCGTCGATGTAGAGAAAGCCGCGGTTCGCTTGCGCCAGCAGCCCCGGCTCGAAAGCCTTCTCGCCGCGGGTGAGGGCGCGTTCCAGGTCCAGCGCGCCGACGATGCGATCCTCCGTGGCGCCAAGCGGCAGATCGACAACCGGCACAGATATGGTCTGCGCCGGCGCGGTTGCGCCGTCGTCCCGCGCGCCCGCGCAGGCATCGCTCATGCCGCAGGGCTTGGCGGGGTCGCAGTGGTATGGGCAGCCTTCGACCGCCTGGATTGGTGGCAGCAAGGCAGCCAGCGCCCGGACTGCGGTGGATTTTCCCGTGCCGCGCTCGCCGAAGGCCAGCACGCCGCCGATTGACGGGTCGATCGCCGCGATCATCAGCGCCAGCTTCATCTCGTCCTGGCCGACGATCGCTGAGAACGGATAAGGCGCAGCCATTAGGCAGCCACTCTCCTTCGCGTGTCACATTGAGGGGCGCGCCGGGGGCGACGCGCCCTGGATCGCTTGCTCACGCCACCTGCCGGGCCAGCGCGCACTCGGACCAGAGCTGGTTGAGCGCCCCGACCAGCCTGTCGATGTCGGCATCCGTATGGATCGGCGACGGCGTGATCCGCAGCCGCTCAGTTCCCTTCGACACCGTCGGATAGTTGATCGGCTGAACATAAATGCCGTGGTGATCCATCAGCCAGTCGCTGATCCAGCGGCATTTCACCGGATCCTTCACCATCACCGGCACGATATGGCTCGGATTGGAGAGGTACGGGATGCCGATCGCGTCGAGCCGCTTGCGGACCTTGGCGACGACCCGCTGATGCCGCTCCCGTTCCATCTGACTCTGTTTGAGATGGCGGATGCTGGCGATTGCGCCGGCAGCCACGGCCGGGGGCAGGGCGGTCGTGAAAATGAAGCCGGAGGCGAAACTGCGGATGAAGTCGCACAACTCCTGGGTGCCGGTGATGTAGCCGCCGACCACGCCGAACGCCTTGCCGAGCGTGCCCTCGATCACCGTGATGCGGTCCATCAGCCCTTCGCGCTCGGCGATGCCGCCGCCGCGTGGGCCGTAGAGGCCCACTGCATGCACTTCGTCGAGATAGGTCATTGCGCCATGCTTTTCAGCGACATCACAGATCTCGGCAATCGGGGCGATGTCTCCGTCCATCGAGTAAACCGACTCGAAAGCGATCAGCTTTGGCGTGTCCTTCGAGTATTCGCTCAGTTGCCGGTCGAGATCCGCTGGGTCATTGTGCCTCCAGATGCGCTTTTCCGCTCGGCTATGCCGAATCCCTTCAATCATCGAGGCGTGATTGCCCTCATCTGAGAAGACCACGCAGCCGGGAATGCGTGAGGCGAGCGTGCTGAGCGAGGCCCAGTTAGACACGTAGCCGGAGGTGAACAGCAGCGCGGCTTCCTTGCCGTGGAGGTCGGCCAGTTCGCGCTCCAGCACCACGTGATAGTGGTTTGTGCCGGAAATGTTGCGCGTACCACCTGCACCAGCGCCGCATCTCTCCAGCGCTTCGTGCATGGCTTGCAAGACGACTGGGTTCTGCCCCATGCCTAAGTAATCGTTGGAGCACCAAACCGTAACTTCGGCCTCACCGTCTTCCCTGTACCGCTTTGCGCGCGGGAAATTCCCGGCCCGGCGTTCCAGTTCGGCAAAGATGCGGTAATTCCCCTCGTTGCGGAGATCCTCCAGCCGGTCGCGGAAAAACCCGTTATAGTCCATCGCTCTCCTCCACTTCAGTCCAGCGAGCCCGGCGCAGACCCACGCCCAGGAAACACTTGTGGTTTGTTGTTGGGCACATCCCATGTGCGGATTTGCGCTGCTGAATTGCGCTTGCCCCATGAAGTACCGGCTGCTTTCGATGAATCATTGGCCGGCTTTTTGCTGCCGACAGACGCCGGCAAGACTTGAAACTTGCTCGTCCGATCAGGCTCCGCTCGCGCGGGCGATCCATTCTTGCGCAGGCGGGAGCGCCGCGCATCCAGCGCCCATTCCCACAATGCGGTCGCCGGGATCGGGAGCACCAGGAACCAGTGCTCCAGTACGGCAAGCGCCAGCAGTGCACCAAGGAACACCGCCCCGACCGCCTCCCAGGCTGGCACGCCCGCCGCGAGGCCACGCTCGACAATCAGGATCGTCGCGACAGTCGATACCGTCACCGACACCGGGAACAGCAGGTTCATCGGCCGACGCCGGAAATAGCTCTCCAGATAGCGCAGATGCGGCGGCAAAAATTCCTCAGCCAAGTTCGCGACGCCTAAGAATATGTTGAGTTTTGTGCTGAGGCGCATGAGCCACAAGATGACAAATGTCCACAGCCCAACCTGGTTGCCAGCGCCCCAGGTCAGGGCAGCCATCAAGGCCGCGGTCGCAGCAATGGCGATCTCGTGGTGGATCACGGTCTCACTGGCATACCGAAAGCGTGACCAGAACCCTTTGACCTCAGGACAAGGTGTGCGGCGCGGCCCAGTGAGATAGCCTGTGAGGAAACTCAGCTCGTGCCACGCCCAGATCAGCAGGCCGCAGGTGAAAGACAGATACACGCCTGCAATGGTCGTTTCACTGCCACTCAACCACAGACCGTAAAGTGCCGCGATGGCCACGACGGTCATGACGATCATGCTCCGGCCGAAGGTCCGGCGCGGCAGTCCATCCAGATACAGGATAACCCCGGTGCTAAACCACCAGATAAACAGAGCGTATATGATCGCCAGACCGTATTCCAACATCGCGCCTACGTCCTACCAGGTCGGCACCAGGCGGCTTTGCGCCGGCAGTTCATTGCTCTTCGCGGGGATGGCGTAGAGCCGTGCGAAAGACAGCGCTGCTGCTCCTGAATAGGTAAGCCATTTCAGCCGCCCGATGACGCCGCCGCGCTCTTTTGCCGCTGCCATCCGTTCGGAGATCTTGCGCAGCCGCTCCATCGAGGCATGGAATGCCGGATGGTCGATATCGACGGTCATCGGAAACACTTGTTTCGAGATTTCCGAGGTGATGCGGAACACCTGATAATCGTATTCCGTCGGGTCGACATCGAGCGCCTTGCGGTACCACCCGATGCCGCCGTGCAGGAAGCCG
>CAYYSM010000257.1:0-4069 GCA_964474225.1 uncultured Hyphomicrobiaceae bacterium | reverse complement strand
GCGGCAGCGCCCCGCCGCTGAGCGAGGTGCCCGCGCCGCGCGGCAGCACGTTCAGATTGTTGTCATGGCAGAAGCGCAGGACGCGCGAGACCTCTTCGGTCGAAGTCGGCAGAACCACGGCCAGAGGCACGTTGCGGTAGGCGGTCAGCGCGTCCGCTTCAAACACCTCCAGCCCGATCGGATCGGTGACAACGTTCGAAGAAACCTTCTGCAGCCCGGCGACCAGCGCGTCGCGCCGGTCGAGCACGCCCGCGTCTGGCTCGGGCAGTTGGATACCGCTCATGGCGCATGCCTCCCTTACAACTCTTTAGTATGATCCTAAACTTTCAGTGCCGCTAAATCCATAGCTGGCCCTGCGGGCGGCGCCTGCCAAGGCGCTGTCACATGCTTGACAAGCTGTCCGGCGCGGCGCAAGGAGTTGTATACAACCGCGCGCCAGTTTATGCTGGCTAAGAATGTAACAGTTTTCACGGGGCTGAGTTGATACCGATCAGCGATCTGGAGATCTTCGCGCGCGTCGTCACGGCTGGCAACATGTCGGCGGCGGGACGCGAACTGGGCTTGTCGCCCGCGGTTATTAGCAAGCGCATTGGTCATCTTGAACGGCGTCTGGGCGTCCGCCTGTTCCAGCGCACCACGCGCCAGATTCGCCTGACGGAGACCGGCGAAGGTTTCTACCAGCGCATCACTGATGTATTGCGCGGCATTCAGGAGGCTGAGGCCTTCGCATCGCAGGGCAACGATCATCCCACCGGGATCCTGCGAGTGGGAGCGCCAAGCAGCTTTGCGCGCGGTCATGTCGCGCCCTATATCGGCAAATTCCTGGGCGTTTACCCGGACCTGCAGGTGGAGCTGACAGTGTCGGACGCTGCCATGGACGTCGTCGGCGATGGGCTAGATATCTGCATCCATGTTGGCGAGCTAGAGGACTCCAGCCTCGTCGCCAAGAAGCTCGCCCCGTGCCGCAAGGTTCTGTGCGCCGCGCCGGGCTATCTGGACCGCGCCGGCGTGCCAGAGACGCTCGCCGATCTCGACCAGTTCGACTGCATCTCGACCTTTGAATATCGCACTTGGCGCCTCGAAGGGCCGGACGGGCCGAAAACGGTGCGCGCCTCCGGGCATCTTCGCACGAATTCGAGCGACGTGGTGCGTGAAGCCCTTGTCGGCGGCGCGGGGATTGGTTTCCGCGCGGTGTGGGACATTGCCGAGCATCTGCGCAGCGGCGATCTTGTCGCGCTCATGCCCGAATACCGGGAAGCGCCGGGCGTGGCGATCTACGCCGTCTACCCCTGCCGCGAGTTCATACCCGCCAAACAACGGGTTTTCCTCGACTTTCTCGAAGCGGCATATGAAAGCGTCGCATTTGACGCGCCGGAAATCGAGAAATACACCTATCGGACCCCGGCGCCGCGTGCCGTTGCGGCGACATGATGCCACGCTGGCCGGGTAATGTTCATTTGCGATAGTTGTGCAAGCCTGTCACGTTGTGGAGGCACTACCGCTCCGAGGAAAGGGTTGTGTTCCATCCACTTCGAACGACGACAAAACACTGATTGGGAGAACCCTTGATGCGTTTCAAGACATTTCTCGGTGCAACCACCCTGGCGGTTGTCACGGGGGTTACGCCGGCACTGGCGCAGGATGGCGACCCGGAGGCTGGCGAGCAGGTGTACCGCCGTTGCGCGGCCTGCCACATGGTCGGTGAAAATGCGCAGGCGCGCGTCGGCCCGCCGCTCAACGACGTGTTCGGCCGCGTCGCCGGAACTTATGAGGGCTTTAATCGCTACTCCAACGCAATGAAGGAGGCGGGCGAAAACGGTCTGGTCTGGAACGACGAAACCATCTCCGCCTATCTGGAGCAGCCGCGCCAATACATTCCGGGCAACCAGATGGGCTTTGCGGGTCTGCGTGACGCGGAAGACCGTGCAAACGTCATCGCTTATCTTAAGCAGTATGACGACGAGCCGGACAACGACGACGCTGAGAGCACGTACGAAGCGCCGTAATCCGCCGGTACTGAGCGAATTCACGAGAAGGCCCGGCATGTCCGGGCCTTTTTCGTAGGCCGCGCCGCGCGGGACGTTGCGCCGCTTGCGTTGCGCGGCAACTTTGGCCACGCTCGAAGCTGCCGCCTGAAAGGGCCATTCGATGACCACGCTTGATATCGGACATTCCTCCAGAGCCGTACCAGAGACGCCGCATGTCGCGCTGTTCGCGACCTGCCTCGTGGACCTGTTCCGGCCGGTCGTCGGCTTTGCGTCCGTCAAGCTCCTGGAGGAGGCGGGCTGCCGCGTCGAGGTGCCGGCCGCGCAGACCTGCTGCGGCCAGCCGGCCTATAACTCCGGCGATCGCGCGGACACCAAGGGGATCGCGCGCAAGGTGATCGAAGCGTTCGAGCCGTACGATTTCATCGTCGTGCCCTCCGGCTCTTGCGGCGGGATGCTCAAGAAGCATTATCCGGCGCTGTTCAAGGACGACCCGGACATGCGGGTGCGCGCGGCGCGCTTCGGCGCCAAGACCTATGAGCTGATTTCCTTTCTGCGCGACGTGATGCAGATTGACGTGGTCAACGCCCGGCACGAGGGCGCGGTCACCTATCACGATAGCTGCTCCAGTTTGCGCGAGAACGGCGTCAAGCAGCAGCCGCGCGAGTTGCTCGAGTCCGTCGATGGCCTCGAACTGCGCGAGGCGAAAGATACGGAAATCTGCTGCGGCTTCGGCGGGCTGTTCTCCGTGAAATATCCGCAAATCTCCAACTCGATGGTCAGCGACAAGGTCGACCGCCTGAGCGAAACCGGCGCGCCGCTGGTGCTTAGCGGCGATCTTGGCTGCCTGATGAACATCGCCGGCAAGGCCGCGCGCGAGGGCCGCCCGCTGGAAGCGCGCCACATTGCCGAGGTGCTTGCCGACATGACCGACGAACCGCCCATCGCCGGAGCGCGCGAATGAAGCCGACTTCTCACAATTTCAAGGAAAACGCCGCCCGCGCCCTCACCGACGAGCAACTGCAGCGCGCGCTTGGCAATATCGGCGAGGGCTTCGTCAACAAGCGCGCCGGCGCCCGCGAGGCGCTGCCCGAGTTCGACGCCCTGCGCGCCCACGCGAAGGCAATCAAGGACCACACGATCGAGCACCTCGACCTCTATCTGGAGGAATACGAGCGCAAGGTCACCGAGGCCGGCGGGCAGGTCCACTGGGCCGCGACGGCGAAGGACGCCAACGAGATCATCACCTGGATTTGCCGCGACGCCGCCGCGCTGAGCGTGACCAAGGGCAAGTCGATGGTCGCCGAGGAGATCGGGCTGAACGCGGCGCTCGAAAACGCGGGCCTCGAAGTCGTTGAGACCGATTTGGGCGAGTATATCATCCAGAACCGGCAGGAGCCGCCGAGCCACATCATCGCGCCGGCGGTTCACCTCAACAAGGATCAGGTGATCGCGGATTTCCGCGCCAAGCACACGCATCTGCCGGCCGATCGCCAGATCGATGAGCCCTCCGCCCTGGTCGGCGAGGCGCGCTCGGTGCTGCGCGACAAATTCCTGCGCGCCGAAGTCGGCATCACCGGCGCGAACTTCCTTGTGGCCGAGACCGGCTCATCGGTGATCGTCACGAATGAGGGCAACGGCGATCTGACGCAGCTTCTCCCGCGCGTACATATCGTGGTGGCGAGCATCGAGAAATGCGTGCCGACACTCGAGGACCTCAATACGCTGTTGCGCGTTCTCTCCCGCTCGGCGACCGGACAGGAAATCACCGCCTACACCACGCTTTCGACCGGCGCGCGCCGGCGCAGCGACCCGGACGGCCCGGAGGAGTTCCACGTCGTGCTGGTCGATAACGGCCGCACCGAAATGCTCGGCACGGTCTTTCAGGACATGCTGCGCTGCATCCGGTGTGGCGCATGTCTGAATCATTGCCCGATTTATAACGCGGTCGGCGGGCACGCTTATGGCTGGGTCTATCCTGGACCGATGGGCGCGGTGCTGACGCCCTCTTTGATCGGTGTGCACGAGGCCGGGCATCTGCCGAACGCCTCCACCTTCTGCGGGCGCTGCGAGGAAGTGTGCCC
>CAYYSM010000256.1:0-4069 GCA_964474225.1 uncultured Hyphomicrobiaceae bacterium | reverse complement strand
ACAAGGAACAACTGCGGAAGTGGACGGGGCGCGTGATCATCAGTGGCACGGAGGGCACCTTGCGCGACATCCTGGCGAATTATCGACTCGATTGGCTCCTCCAATCCCCGCAGCCCAGACCCGACTATCCCCGCGAGGAGATACGGGAACAATTGGAGCAAAAACTGAGAGACTCGTTTTCGGTGGGCAATGGTGTGGGTGCAAAGATTCTCAGCGTAGAGATCGGGGAGATCAAGGTTCGGGATTTCAAGGGCATAGAAGCTCCGGAAAAAGTCTATACTCAGTGGGTCAAAACTTGGCAAGCTGAGTGGGAGCAAGAAGCAATAGAGGATCAGATAGAAGGAGAGGCAGATCTGGCCCGCTTGCAAGCCGCCCAGATACAGGCCCAAGCGGAGATGGTACTGATGCTCACTGAAGCGATTCGGCCACTCGTAGACAAAGGAGAAGGAGTACCTTCTTATCTGCTCGCGATGCGGTTTTTCGAAACATTGCGATGGATGGCCCACGACCCATTTAAACGTGATTTTTTGCCTCTTCGAACTCTGCAGACACTTTCCCAGTTAGAAGAATTAATAATTAGGGAAGCTACTCCAACTTAGTGCTACACATGGACAAAAACCTTTTTAAAGTTGGTTGCAGAGTTGAGCCATAACCCATAAAATAGCTCTGTGGTAGCCCCCCGCTAGAGGCTCGTTGAACGAAGCGAATCAAAATTTGCCACGGATTTCACGGATTATTGCT
The DNA here is from genome assembly GCA_964474225.1 of uncultured Hyphomicrobiaceae bacterium. Taxonomy (GTDB): domain Bacteria; phylum Pseudomonadota; class Alphaproteobacteria; order Rhizobiales; family Rhodomicrobiaceae; genus Dichotomicrobium. The sequence goes on along the minus strand of CAYYSM010000256.1, from coordinate 3,328 downwards.
TAAAATCGGTGTCAATTCGTGCAATTCGGGGCAAGAAAACACACAACAGCATTTAAGGGGGAAACCACCAGCTCTGTCAAGTCTCGCAAAGTTGTACTGACTTTGAGTTATTTATCCCACAAGTTCACGATGATCTGAAAAGCTTATCACAATGCTATGGAATTCCAATGAGATGAGAATATGGAATCTAATGGAGGTAAAATGGTAAGTATATTGCAGTCAGAATTTGCTCCCTTTAAACTATTGCACTCCGAATTGGACAGAGGTTATGAGCAAGTGCCTCCAGATGTTAGGGAACGGCTCCGTAGAGCTAAAGATTGTTTGAGTCAGAATAACTGGATGCAAGCAGAAATCAATACTTTAGAAGCACACGATATCTGTGAATTGACCGCTAATCGTGTGGGGTTGGCATTTACACAACTTTACCTAGCTGAAATTTATCACCAAGTTGGAGAATTGGAGCGAGCAATAGAACTATGTGAAGAGGCTTATCATATTTTTCGACGTCAGCCTGCCAATGTCCATCGATATTATGAGGCTGTAGCAGCTTATATCCTTGCGACATTCTATAGATCGAAACCCCTAGGTGGTGAGTTGCAATCCTTGCCATGGTACCAGAAAGCGTTACAACAGTTCATGGCAGCAAAAAAATACTGGGCTGTACAAAGAAACGTTAAAATGTTTAATATTTGCCAGCAAGTCTGCAAGCAAATAGAAGGCGATAAAACAGTTATACGTACTTATGGGAGTGAACAACCAAAATTTGACATCTGGAGGTGTGATGCTATGCATCACCCATTCGGCAATAGTGATGGCACTCAGGGTTATATTACAGACAATAACCTTGTTTTGATTGATGAAACCATATATTATACTCATTGTGGGAATTTACCAGAAATCGACGCCAAAGAATCCCATTATTACTTTGCGCTACGTGTACCTGAGGACCAATGGGCTATTTCAGAATCTAGTGTTGGTGATTATGTGTTTTTACGTCAACAGTGGCAAATAAAAATAGATAGAGATGAGAAGAAAACTGGAGTCGTATGGATACCAGAAACTGGATGGGTAGATGTCGATTTTAAACGTGGTCGTGATGGTCAAATTAAGTTTTACTACCGTCGCCCGCAGATAATCGGCAAATTTACACCACCTGGTGATCCGGCGGGTAAAATGAAGGGTTATGTAATAACTTTGTTAAAACCTTGGGGTCTGGATTTCGCAGGGGTTATGATTCCAGAAGTCGGGCCCGATTCTACCTTGTTTATAGGCAAGGAATATCGTCTTCTAGTGGGCCTTTCCGAAAAAGATCCCGCATCTGATCGAAACTCAATTAAGATCAATATAACCGTTCATGCACCAGGAATAGACGTTTTGCCATACTGGACTCAAAGTAAGGAGTTTTTTAAAGAAGAAGATGAACCAAATATCGTTGAATTCAAGTTGATTCCGAGAAAGGAAGACAGCAAGCAGCAAATTGAGGTTGAATTCTATCATCAACAACATCGACTAGCAACCAACTTGCTTTCAGTCAACGTTTCAAAGTAATGGTGTTTAGAGGATCGTCGTATGAAATCACCAATGGCAATACAAGTTGTAACAGAGCTTCCTTATCATTCTTATTATAATTACCCAATCGACATTCAGATTCGCATTCGCCCATCAGCCAGTACGTATACCGCTGAAATTTATGCGGAGAGTACTATGATGAAACTGATATCTATTGACATGTCATCTGATGACCTGGCATCTTGCAGCGCGCGCCTCCGTTGTGAGATTCAATCCATCGTCACTCAGAATGAACAAATAGTAGGATCGAAAAGTAGACTCTTGGACTTGGCAAAAGAAGGCCATGATGCTTTTATACAAATTTTCAACAATGAGCGTAATTGGATGGTTAAACTTGTAGATGAGATAACACGGAGATGTGTGCCTGCCCATCGTCATATCTCTATACAAATTACTTCAAAGGATTTTCTTCTGCCATGGGAGTTAATTTATCCTTTCAACCCCAGCGGGAATTTATCCTTTCAGCACTTCTGGGGTATGAACTATGTTATCTCAAGAGATATCATAGCTAATAAAAATGATGAGCTAGTCTTTTCTCGTATTCAAATCGACGATCAGCCTAATTTAGGGCTGTTAGTCTATAATGATCTACCAAGCGTAAAAAATAAAGCTGTACCATTCTTTAAGAGATTAGACAAGAACGGCAGAATCCGTTTATTATTGTTGGATCCTCTAAACCCTGATAAGGAAAAACAAGAAGAAATTGAAAAATTGAAACAATTCCTAGAGCAACCGCTTGATATAGCTCACTTTGCTTGTCATGCTATTTACGAAAAGCCTCCAAATGAGCGTTTATCGTCTATTTTTTTGGACAACCAGTTTCCTATCGAATTGAGAGAAATGGACATCTATAATGTCTATCTTAAGGATCATCCACTCATTGTTATGAATGCATGTGAGATGGGTAATATGGATCCAAACTATACTTCTTATTTTGCAAGGGCATTGCTTGCTTGTGGGGCACGGGGCGTAGTGGCTACAGAGTGTGAGGTGCCAGATGATTTCGCTGCTGATTTCACTGAACAATTGTACACTCATTTACTTGCCGGAAAAACTCTAGGGGAAAGCATATTGCTTACACGAAGATACTTTTGGGAAAAGCATAAGAACCCATCGGGGCTGTTGTATTCAATTTACGGGTCACCATCAATTCAATTACATTCGATAGGAGTATAAGATGAAAGAAAAAGAATCAGATATGATTTTAGTTAACGCTACTAATACAGTTCTTACTCGAAAACGAGCTCCTGTTGAACTCGAAGTTGACACATTAGCAGGAAATATGAACCTGTTTCTCACTCAAATTGAGACCTTAATCGAAAAATCACCTGACGATGTAGGAAAATTCAAATTTACCGAGTTCACAGTTTCTGCCGAGGTTTCTGCAGATGGCAAACTGATACTAGCTGGGTCGGGCATAGAAGCCGGGGCGAAAGGTGGGCTCACTTTCAAGTTTGAGAAGGTTTAGTTTTTGTCTCAAGACCTTCTCTTCAAAACTGTGATCAGCCAAACTACTATTTTTAAGCTCCTGAAAGGTCCAAGAAGGCTTCCTGCGGTGATCGTTCTAAGCACCGTGATTTGGCTCTTCGGCTTATCTGTGCAGAGGGTTGAGCATTGAACCATCACAGGAAACCGGCCTTGATGAGTGGACCATACAAGCCAAAGAACGCATTGAGGAAAAAATCGCACGCTGTTTCACTTGTTGCATAGAGGAAGACCCAAGGATACAACGTGAACAGCGTTCTTTTTTTAAACTCAA
>CAYYSM010000255.1:0-4089 GCA_964474225.1 uncultured Hyphomicrobiaceae bacterium | reverse complement strand
CCTGGCGCCGGGTCAACCACCCGAGCGAGATCGTCAATGTCGGCGACACGGTGAAGGTGCAGATCATCCGCATCAACCCGGAGACCCAGCGCATCAGCCTGGGCATGAAACAGCTTCAGGCCGACCCGTGGGAAGGCATCGAGGCGAAATACCCGGTCGACGCGAAGTTTACCGGCCGTGTCACGAACATCACCGACTATGGCGCGTTCGTGGAGCTGGAGCCGGGCGTCGAGGGCCTGATCCACGTCTCCGAGATGAGCTGGGTGAAAAAGAACGTGCACCCGGGCAAGATCCTCTCCACGAGCGAAGAGGTCGAGGTGCAGGTTCTGGAGGTCGACCCGAACAAGCGGCGCATCTCGCTGGGCCTCAAGCAGACGCAGGAAAACCCGTGGGAGGCCTTCGCGGCCAGCCATCCGAAGGGCACCGAGATCGAAGGCACGGTGCGCAACATCACCGAGTTCGGCCTGTTCGTCGGCCTGGAAGGCGGCATCGACGGCATGGTGCACCTGTCCGACCTCGACTGGAACAAAGCAGGCGAGGAAGCCATCAAGGACTACAAGAAGGGCGACACGGTGCGCGCCGTGGTGCTCGACACCGACCCGGAGAAGGAGCGCATCAGCCTCGGCATCAAGCAGGTGAGCGGCGATCCATTCGAGAGCCTGGCCGGCCTCAAGAAGGGCGCCACGGTCACCTGCGAGGTCGAGGAAGTGAAAGACTCCGGGCTTCAGGTTCGCCTTGCCGACAGCGATATGTCGACCTTCATCCGCCGGGCCGACCTGTCGCGGGACCGCTCCGAGCAGCGGCCTGAGCGCTTCGCCCCCGGCGACAAGATCGACGCGGCCGTCACCCAGATCGACCGGGCGAACCGGAAGGTGTCGCTCTCCATCAAGGCGCTGGAAATCGCCGAGGAGAAGAAGGCGGTCGAACAGTTTGGCTCGACCGACAGCGGCGCTTCGCTCGGCGACATCCTTGGCGCTGCGCTCAACAAGGCGCAGTCCGATGACGGCGAGACCAAAACCGAAGACGGCAAGAAGTAACGGGCCCGTGCCCGCAACGGCTTAAGGAACGCGGCCTTCCTGGCCGCGTTTTCGTCTGATGTGCCTGTGAAGGAGCGTACCCCGTGTCACTTGACGCTGATGCCGTTGTCGAACGCCGCCGGCTGAAACGCCGGGTCACCTTCTGGCGGGTTCTCGCCGTCGTCGCCATCGCAGCGGTCGCGGCGGTGTTGTTCGCGCGGCAGCAGACCGGCGCGGTCGGCGACGTGTTTGGACTGGCAGGACACATCGCGCGCGTCGACGTCTCCGGCTTCATCTCGGTCGACCAGAAGCAACAGCAGATGCTGCAGAAGATCCGGAAGAGCGATCAGGTCAAGGCCGTCATCGTCCGGATCAACAGCCCCGGCGGGAGCACCGCCGGCGGCGAGGCGCTTTATACGGAATTGCGCCGGCTTAGCGAGAACAAGCCGGTCGTGGCCGTCTTCGAGACGACGGCAACCTCAGCCGCCTACATGGCCGCCGTCGCCACAGATCACATCGTCTCGCGCGCCAACTCCATCACCGGCTCGGTTGGCGTCATCGTCCAATGGGCCGAGGTCGATGAACTGCTTAACAATCTGGGCGTCAATTTCGAGCAGGTCAAAAGCGGCGAGCTGAAAGCGGTGCCGAACCCGTTCGAGGAAGTCACCGAACGGCAGCGGGAAGCGACGCGGGAAGTGATGCAGTCCAGCTTCCAGTGGTTCGTCGACCTGGTGAGCGAACGGCGCAATCTCGATGCCCGCGCGCTCAACAGCATCCGGACGGGACGCATCTATACCGGCGAGCAAGCGCAGACCATCGGACTTGTCGATCAGATCGGCGGGGAGCGGGAGGCCCGGAAATGGCTGAGCGAGGAACACGACATTCCCGAGGACATGCGGGTCGTCGACTGGAAGCCGGAAGGCAACGACCGGTTCACCTGGGTGGACCTGGCGCTGTCGGGGCTGTCGCGCGTCACCGGCCTCGACCTCGCCGCGTCGTTTGAGGGCAGCCGCGCCGCCGGGCTCAAATCTATCAGGCTTGACGGTCTGGTTTCCGTCTGGCAGCCTGAAAATTAAGCGAGATTTAATGACTTCTGCCCGCAGGCGGGGCAATCATATGATTAAGTCCGAGCTGATTGAGAAGATCGCGTCTGAAAACCCACACCTTTACCAGCGCGACGTCGAGCGGATTGTCAACACCATCTTCGAGACCATCGTGACGGCGATGGAGCATGGCGACCGGGTCGAGTTGCGCGGCTTCGGCGCGTTTTCGGTGAAGCACCGCCCGGCGCGCATGGGCCGTAACCCGCGCACCGGCGACCAGGTGCCCGTTGACGAAAAATTCGTTCCATTCTTCAAGACTGGCAAGGAACTGCGCGAGCGGCTGAACCCGGCGCTGGCTCCGCGTAAGAAGGGCGCGGCGCGCCGCCGTTGACATTCCGCGCGCTCAGCCGAAAGAACGAGACATGATCCGCTTTTTCCGCCGTCTGATCCTGCTGGCCGTCGCCGTCGCGATCATCGCGCTGATGATCGCGAACCGGCACCCCGCCACGCTCGCGCTCGACCCGTTCACGCAGGGCGCGCCCGCCGCGGCGATCGAAGCGCCCATGTTCGTGTTCCTGTTCGCTGCGCTGCTCGTCGGCTTCATTCTCGGCGGCATCGGCGCCTGGGTGAGCCAGAGCAAATGGCGCGACCTTGCCCGCCGGCGCACCAAGGAAACCTACCGCCTGCGCAAGGATCGCGAACGCCTCGCCCGCGACCTTCAGGCGGCGCAGGAAAGCGGCGGCTCCGCCGTCGCCCGGCTCTCCGCGCGCTAAGCGCGCCGAATTGCCCCGCCGTTGCCAGCACATCGCACTTGCACATGCCCCAAGGCTTCTGTGATAACAGGGACATGGCGGTGCAGGTTAAAATATGCGGGATCAAGAGCGAAGAGGCGCTGGAAGCAGCAATTGAATCCGGCGCGGACTTCGTCGGCTTCGTATTTTTCCCGAAAAGCCCCCGCTATGTTGACCCCGACGCTGCTGGCCGCCTCGCTGCGCGCGCTGGCGATCGCATCCGGACGGTCGCGCTGCTGGTCGACCCGAGCGACGCCGAGCTGGACCGCATCCTGACGACGGTTGCCCCCGACATCATCCAGCTCCACGGCGCGGAGACGCCCGAGCGCGTCGCGGAAATCCGCATTCAGGCCGCCCGTCCGATCCTCAAGGCCGTAAAGGTCGCCACCGCCGCCGACATCCTCGCCGCCAGCGCCTTCCCGGCGGCCGACATGTTCCTGTTTGACGCCAAGCCGGCCAAGACCGCGTCGCTGCCCGGCGGCAACGGCGTGCCGTTCGACTGGCCGCTGCTGGCGCAGACCCCGCCTGACCGGCCTTACATGCTTTCGGGCGGCTTGACGGCAGACAACATCGCCGAGGCGATCCGCGTCACCGGGGCACAGGCCGTCGATACCTCCTCTGGCGTGGAGCGCGCGCCGGGCGAGAAGGATCCGGCCGCAATCCGCCGCTTTATCGAGGCCGCCAAGGCCGTCACCGAGCGCATGCCGATCGAGGCGGCGTGACGCCATGCGGAGTACGTCACGCGCCAGACCAAGCATGGGAACGGGAACATTGAGCGTGTTCTTCGCGGCGCTGTGGTGGGCTGTGCTGATGGTCTTGCCGGCGTCGGCCGACTCCTACTGGGACCACAACGGCTCGCTCATGCGCCTGCACGCTGACGGCATGCAGCGGGTCTTCACTTACGAAGAGCCGCGTCCGCTCATACGGCGGGCGGGCGTGACGCGCGGGACGGTGCTGTTTGACGGGCGCAATATCGGGGACTATTACGTCGGCCGGGCGCGGCGCTTCTCGAAGCATTGCGAGTCGCCGCTGGTCTATGAGGTCGAAGGCCCGGTGACGGATAACGGCATGCGGATCGTCATGCGCGGCGAGCGCCAAGTCTACGCCTCTGGTTGCCAGCCGACCGGGCGCGTTGTCGAGGACGTGCTCGTGTTTACGTATGAATGGTCGGAGTGAGTCCGCGCGCGGCCGATCGTCTTTTCAATTTGTTCAACAAAGAGCAACCTTATGGATCAAATC
>CAYYSM010000254.1:0-4110 GCA_964474225.1 uncultured Hyphomicrobiaceae bacterium | reverse complement strand
GGCCGATCTCTCCGATTGGCTGCCCCGTGCCCGATTTCACCATCGGCTTTGCGGGCGACATCTACTACTGGGAGCACCTGGGGATGTTGGGCGTCCCCGCCTACCGCGAGGGCTGGGAGCGCAAGCGGCGCTGGTACGAGGAGCGGATGGGTATCCCGGTGGTGGGCGATGGCGCCGACGGCGCTGAGGTTGAACCCGGCGTGTCATCGTTGGTGATTACGTCCAGTGATGGGGATGATGGGAGCATCGACCAACAGCGGATTGAGGCGCTTGCGCGGAGGTGTATACTGCTGGAAGAGTAAAAGCTTTATTATCCAAAGAAAATTGGCGGATATCGAGAGGAATTTTATCAAGCTAGTCATTAGTTTCTATACTTTTGCACTTTTTGATCAAGACCAATTTGCCAACGTCAAACTGTGTACATGATTGTTTTATGCAGCACATGTTGCTAGTTTGTTAGTTAATATTGATTATTTTGTGTAAATTAGCGTTTTATATTGCGTGAAGACATAAACTATTGCCGGTAACTATTTCACTAGCACATTATTTTCGCTATTTGCACGGACTTATTGTTTTTTTTTCAGCATTATACAACTAAATTAGCAGAGAAGCTTTTATCATTGCTGTAATTGCATTATCTATCAAAATTTAATGCTTAAAACAAAAACCGCAAAAGTATAGTAGTTTGACAATAGCACATTAACCCAGGCCATTTTCACCATATACGGGGGTATATTTCATCTGACTCCCACTTGTGGGGGTCAGAAATGTGCCATTTTCATATTAGAGTGACCTATAATCGGAAGTCGTGTAATAGCTGGCATCGGGAGAAACCCTCATGACCTACAAGATCATTCATAAACCTGCCTTCGATGATGATTTCGTTGATTTGCCAAAGAACCTTCAACAAGCTGTTGTGAAAGCTATCCGAGATCTTGAAGACTATGCTGAGGATCTAAGAGGCAACACTATTAAACCCTTGAAAGGCTTCAAAAATATATGGCGTTATCGCCAAGGAGATCTTCGCATAATTTATGCTGTGGGTGGGAACTTTGTACAACTTCTTGCTGTCGGTAACCGACGTGATATCTATGACCGGTTTCTTGTTCCACCTGATTTGCCAGACGATGAAGGATACACTCGTGCTATTGAAGAACTTCTCTCTTTTGAGCATACAGGATTACACAAATCTGTCGAGCGTATGCTTGAGAATTTGGTGGAAAGTCGCCGTTCCCAACATAGGCGAGAGGAACCCCTGCCTAGTTCAATCACTCGAGAAAAACTAAAACGCTGGCACATACCGATTGAACATTATGAAGCATTGCTATCTTGTGAAACCAAAGCTGACTTGCTACGTTGTAAAACTTCACAAGAGTCAGTCGAACGTGTACTTGAGTACTTATATCCCAGAACGGTTGATCAAATAGCACAACAACCTGACTTACAATTAGGAGAGCCTGAGGATCTGATCCGATATGCTGAAGGTGATTTGCTAGGCTTTCTACTTCGTTTGGATTCAGACCAGGAACGTTACTCAGATTGGGCACTAGATGGTCCAACCTTAATTAAAGGTGGTCCTGGATCTGGCAAATCCACTGTCGCACTTTACCGAACGAGGGCATTGGTTGAAAATGGGGCAGGGATGGTCTTGTTCACTACTTATACTAATGCTTTGATCAAGTTCTCAAAGCAACTCTTGGAACAACTAATGGGAGATCAATCCGCTCAAGTCCAAGTCAGCACCTTGGACAGTATGGCGGTTCAGATCGTCCAAAACTATGATAATACCCATCAGAATATAGGCGGAGCAAATGAAATCAGTGCTGCGTTGAGTGATGCTGAGATTTATTTCTCTCAGAAACCAGGTGCTAGGCTAGAAAAAGATCTGTTAGGAAGTGGTACCAAGAGTATTCGAAAGGGCTACCTAATAGAAGAAATTGAATGGATAATTGAAGGTAGGAAATTGAGTAATGTTGAGGAATACCTCCACACAGATCGAACGGGTAGAGGCTATGCCTTTAACGAGTATATCCGTCAGGCTATGTGGAGAATCTATGAATATGTGAAAAATTTCCTGACGGAGCGAAGAATTGTCACATGGGGGTATATCCGGTCTCGTGCTCTGGATTTGGTAAAATCTGGAGAATGGTCAAAACGATGGGATGCTATCATCGTAGATGAGGCCCAGGACCTGACACCTGCTGCTCTTGCCTTATGTGTTGAGTTGTGCCGAGATCCACAGGGAGTGTTTTTGACCGCTGATGCTTCTCAATCACTATATAATCGTGGTTTCCGATGGAAGGATGTTCATAAAGAGCTAAAAATTGTAGGTAGAACCCGAATTCTTAAAAAGAATTACCGCTCGTCTCGACAGATTGCTGAAGCAGCGACGGAGATTCTACGTGACACTGAAGCCGGTGATGAAGAGGCGTTGGATCAAATTTATGTGCATTCCGGCCCGCGCCCAACTATTCACATCTGCGAGGATGAGGAGCAAGTGATGCTTTGCTTAACTGTCGAAATTGAGGAAGCGGCAAAAGATCTACGTCTACCAATTAGTGCAGCCGCGATATTGACGCGCACCCATGAACTCGCGAAAAGAGTAGCTAATATCCTTAATGATGTTTGGAATCTACCAGCACGCTATATGACCAGCAAAGAACTTGATTTAAAATGTCCTCAAGTGAAGGTATTGACTCTTCACTCAGCCAAAGGGCTGGAGTTTCCCATAGTAGCTTTACCTTTTGTAGAGAAAGATGTTTTGCCGCAGGATTTAGACAGCACACAAGCGGAGGATTGGGAACAACACCTAGCTGCTGAAAGGCGTCTATTCTTTGTCGGATGCACAAGGGCTATGCGACGGTTAATTGTCACGTCCAGAGAGGGGTACGAGTCTCCTTTTTTAAACGACCTCAATGACAATACTTGGCGGTGGGTATAGTATGAAATGGCTTGTACGTCCACGCGCCCCGAGAGAACAGGCCGAACGACCACTCAGCCATCAAAGCGACATTCAAACCGAAGTAAGAACAGTTCAACGATGACATTTGTGTTCCCAAGTCCCCCCTGCACTGGGGCGAAATTTGAAACAACAACCTAAAGGAGACCCCATGCCAAAAACCGACATAGCCATCCTGAAACGAGTCCCCGGCATCGGCGCGGCCACCATCGGCGCTTTTCGCGAGGCCGGCTACCGGGCCCTGGAAGACCTGGAGGACATCACCCCAGAGGCCCTGACCGCGGTGCCCGGCGTGGGCGCTGCGACCGCCGAGGCGATCCTCGTGTTCCTGGCCTCCCCCGCCGCCGACGAGCTGGTGCAGGCCTACCAGCACAGCGACACGCGGAAGAACATCCCGCCCGCCGGCCTGGCCGCCCACGGCCAGGTCACCCGCGAATCTCCCCAGCGCTACCACTACGACCCCCACCTGCCGCCGGTCCTGCGCTTCGACGACACCGGCGCGGAGGACCGCCTGCCGGCGCTGCTGGCCAAGGCGAAACAGGAACCGCTGACCGACGCCGAGGCCCGCCTCCTGGCCGAGGCGCTGCGCGACCACCAACCCTGGCTCGAATGGGCCGGCAAGCGGGAGCAGCGCTGGTTCGACGTGGACCCGGTGGCATTGCACATCCACGAGCGCGTCTCCGCCCAGGCCGTCATTAAGCTGGCCGAGCGGAAGCCCCTCCAACGCTCCCTGTTCGCCGACCCGGCGCTCTCCTACCGCAAGGCCATCCAGTTCTACCGGCACGACGTCGACTGGGCCAACGCCTCATCCTGGGCGACAGCCTGACCGTGATGCACTCCCTGGCCCGGCGCGAGGACCTGGCGGGCAAGGTGCAGATGATCTACATCGACCCGCCCTACGGCATCAAGTTCGCCAGCAACTTCCAGCCTTTTGTGAAGGACAGAAGCGTAGGAACTACTGACGCCGACCTGAGCCGTGAGCCAGAGCAAGTAAAAGCCTCAAAACGGATTTAGGTTGCATCCCCCCAACGGGGGACTGGTTTGTAACACCCGGTGATAGTATATTTCTCTTTATCGAGAATGTCCCACAGGGAGGTCAGGATGCTGCTCGACTGCTTGGTGCAAGCCCTATCTCCGAGTTTGCCGTTGAT
>CAYYSM010000253.1:0-4127 GCA_964474225.1 uncultured Hyphomicrobiaceae bacterium | reverse complement strand
CCGGTCCACGGCGCCATCTGCCATCGCTGCAAGCGCTGATGACAAACGGGAGCCAGTCGCAACCCCGTTTTTCTTCTTCAGCATGACGTTTCCTTCCTAAGAGTTCGATCATCCCGGACACACCCATCCGGGCAATTCCGCAGTCCTGTGGCGGGCCTAGAACGAAGCCAGCTTGTAGTACTGCCGGACATGCGCGGTTTCCCGGTAGCCGGCGCTGTTGGCGGATTCGGCCGCTTCGGCCTCCTCGCTGCTTGCACCGGTCGCCACCGCGACCGCGCCCGCCGTTGCCCCAAGGCCCGCAAGCCTCAGGAAGTCGCGGCGGTCAGAGCGGAGTTCGCTCTTCTTCTCACCCATCGGTCTTCCTCCTTCAATTTGCGCGAACGGCCCAACGCAACGAACGCGCGCCTCCACGCCAGGATCGTCAGTCCATCGAAAAAGCCGCCTCTTCCAGTTCAAGGAAGACGCGGCCGACAGTTCCGATCGCGGCGTAAAGCTCTGAATCCTCGACCTTTTCCAGGTCGCGGAAGAAATACGGCGCCCAGGATTGCACATGCTCCTGGAAGAAAACCCGCTGCTGCGCCACCGGCGCGGGCTGGCCGAAATCCCCGCGGATCAGCCCGCCCATCATGTCCAGCACGGAGGCGATGTGATCCTCGGGGTCCTTTTCCTCCGGGCTCGCCTCGATGCCGAGTTGCGCCATCGTGTTGCGCAGGCGCGCAAGCGGTTTCTCGTGCAGAAATCCGGTGAGGTAGTACGAGCCGTAGGGCAGCAGCTTGCCGCGCGTCAGGCCGATGAACAGGTCGTGATAGGCGTCGTCTTCCTGTTCGACCGTGGTGTTCCGCGCAGACTGAGAGAGCCTTGCAATCGCTTGCCCGAAGTCGGTTTCGCTCCCCTGCAGCTTGCCCAGCTCCGACAACTGCTGCGCCGTCGGGGGCGTCGAGAGCAGCGTGGCGAGCATCGCGTAGATGGCGGCGCGCGATTCATCCTCTGGCGCGACCTGCGGCACGGCGCTCCCGGTTTCGTCGGATGGACCCATATGCCTTGTTTTGACCTGACTCATTGTCGCACCCACCGTCCGGCGCGCCGGAAAGGCGGAATTGTTCTAAGTCTAAGTGTAAAAGGTTACACATGTCCGTCAGGTTGGCAAGCGGCCGGTTCGTCTGACAATCGAGACCAACACATTGATTTTTAACGTTCCGGAGGGAAAGCTGTGGTGTGCCGCCAGCTTGACACAAGCCAAATCAATGACTTGACCATAGGCAAAGCGCCCATCAGATAGGCATGAATTTGGATCACTCCGCATTATTAGACTTTCGTATAATACGAGCGCGCCGGGGGCGTCCTGTTATGATGGCGGCGTCGAGAAAGCGTCCATGACTGAGGCGGTCCGCACGCCGCGAGGAAGGTTTTCGGGCATGTCCCAGGCAGATGTTCATGCAATCACGCCGCGCGAATCCGAGCCGGAGGAGTTCGCCGTCCGGCCCGACCCGGAAGATGCGCGGCTGTCCGTGCCGGTGACGGGAATCGATCACACCGGCGCAGCCGTCGAGACCACCGTCGTCACCGAGCGCCCGCTGACCCTGTTCCTCAACGGGCAGGAGATCGTGACGATGATGACCATCGGCGATTATCCCGAGCTGCTGGCGGTCGGCTATCTGCTCAACCAGAACATGCTGCGCCAGGACGACGAGATCATCGGCATCGACTACGACGACGACATCGAGACGGTGGTCGTGCGCACGGCGCGCGAAACCGACTACGAGGACAAGCTGCGCAAGAAGACGCAGACCTCCGGCTGCGCGCAGGGCACGGTCTTCGGGGATCTGATGGAGCAGATCGACGAGATCGAACTGAGCAAGGACGCGCGCGTGCGCACCTCCGAGCTTTACGCGCTGCAGAAGAAGATCAACACCGCGCCATCGCTCTATCTCAAGGCCGGGGCGATCCATGGCTGCGTGCTGTGCCAGGAAGACCGGCCGCTTCTGTATGTCGAGGACGTCGGCCGGCACAACGCGGTGGACAAGATCGCCGGTTACATGTTCCTCAATCGGATAAAGCCACACGACAAACTCTTCTACACCACCGGGCGGCTCACCAGCGAGATGGTCATCAAGACTGTGAAGATGGGCATCCCGATCCTCGCCTCGCGCTCGGGCTTTACCGCCTGGGGCGTGGAGCTGGCGCGCGAGGCCGGGCTGACGCTGATCGGGCGGATGCGCGGGCAGCGCTTCGTGGTGCTATCGGGTCAGGAGCGCATGGTGTTTGACGCTTCGCCAGAAAACGCCCCGGCCGAGCCGGAACATTTGCGGCGCAAGGGCAGCCGGCCCGATGAGTGACGAAACGGTGCATGCGAACCAAGCCGACGATCCGGTCATCGGCGTGCTGCTCGCTGGCGGGCTTGCGCGGCGGATGGGCGGCGGCGACAAGTGCCTGCTGGAGCTGGCGGGCAGACCGCTACTGAGCCACGCGATTGAGCGGCTGGCGCCGCAGACCGATGGGCTGGTGCTGAACGCCAATGGCGACCCGGCGCGCTTCGCCGCTTTTGGCCTCGATGTCGCGCCGGATCCTATTGCGGGCTATGCCGGGCCGCTGGCCGGCGTACTGGCGGGCATGGAGTGGGCGCGGCGCAACCGGCCGAGCGCGCGCTGGATCGCCACGGCGGCGTCTGACACGCCGTTCTTCCCGCGCGATTACGTCGCCCGTCTGCTGGCGGCCGCGCAGCCGCATCACCCCGCGATCGCAATGGCGGCGTCCGGCGGGCGTGAGCATCCCGTGTTTTCGCTGTGGCCGGTCGCGCTGATCGCCGATCTGCGCAGCGCGCTGGAAAGCGGCACGCGCAAGATCCTCGACTGGACGGACCGGCACACCACGGTCACCGTCCCCTTCGAGATGATCGACGGGCCGGACGGCGCAATCGACCCGTTCTTCAACGCCAACCACCCGGAAGACCTGGAGCGCGCCGCGCGCATCGCGGAGACCGCGCCGTGAGCCCGCCCGTCTTTGGCATCACCGGCTGGAAGAACTCTGGCAAGACCACGCTGGTCGCCCGGCTCGTGACGGAGTTGCGCCGGCGCGGGCTGAAAGTCGGCGTCATCAAGCACGCGCATCACGCCTTCGACATCGACCATCCGGGCCGCGATTCGCACACCATCCGCGAAGCCGGCGCGAACGAAGTCGCCATCGTCTCCGGCCGGCGCTGGGCGCTCATCCACGAGCTGCGCGACGGCGAGCCCGAGCCGGCCCTGGAGGACATGCTGCCGCGGCTGGCCGCGAACCATGTCGTGATCGTCGAGGGCTTCAAGCGCGCGCCGCATCCAAAGCTGGAGGTGCGCTCGGCGGAAGCGGCGGACACCCGCCCGATGGATGAGATCGCGCCGAACATCGTTGCGATTGCCGCCGACGACCCGCAGGACGATCCGCGTCCGCAGTTCCGGCGCCACGACATAGCGGCCATTGCCGACTTCATCATCACGCATTTGCGTTTGGCCCCCGACGCTGCCAAGCTCTCACAGGTGTAACCTGAACGCACTGCGCGCCAAACTTGCCGAACGCCCATGACCGAGATGTCCCGCGACGATTGTTTCGAGGCCAACCCGGCGCGAATGCCTTTCGAAGAATCGCTTGAACGAGCGCGGATGCTCGCCGATGCGCTCGGCATCGTGACGCAGGCGGAGACGCTGCCGCTGGCGCAGGCTTGCGGTCGCGTGCTGGCCGCGCCTATCGCTGCGCCGCGCAATATCCCCGCGCACGACAACGCGGCCGTTGATGGCTATGCTTTCGCCTTCGCCGATTATGACGCGGAGGACGGCTCCGACCTTCGGGTCAGCGCGCGCATCGCCGCCGGCCATCCGCTGGATGGCGCGCTGGAACGCGGAACCGCCGCGCGCATCTTCACCGGCGCGGTCATGCCAGAGGGCGCGGACACGGTCGCCATGCAGGAGGACACCTTCGACGACGGCGAGACTGTCAACATCCCGCCGGGCCTGAAGCCGGGCGCGAACCGGCGCAAGGCAGGCGAGGATGTCCGCGCGAACCAGACACTGCTGCGCCCCGGCGCGCTGCTGCGCCCGCAGGACATCGCCGCGATCGCCTCGCTGGGCTTTGCCGAGGCGCGGTGCTATGAGCGC
>CAYYSM010000252.1:258-4130 GCA_964474225.1 uncultured Hyphomicrobiaceae bacterium | reverse complement strand
AGCCGATGCCAGTGGGTCGCGGAGATGTAGACCGACTCGTTTTCGCAGACGAGCCGCTCCTGACCATCACAACTCACGCGCGCGGTGCCCTTCACCACCACCCAATGCTCCGAGCGGTGATGATGCATCTGCATCGAGAGCTGGCCGCCCGGCTTGACGTGTAAAAGCTTGACCTGAAAGCGCGGCCCCAGGCTGAGCGTCTCGAAGTGCCCCCACGGCCGGTGGCTGCGGATGTGCTGCTCCGGCTCGCGGCGATTTGCGGCGCGCAACTGCTTGACCAATTCGCCAACATCCTGCGCGCGGTTGCGCTTCGCCACCAGCGCGGCGTCGGGCGTGTGGACCACGATCATGTCCTCAACACCGATGGTCGAGATCAGCGCGCCGTTGGAGTGCACGTAGCTGCCCCGCGTATCCATCAGCACGGCGTCGCCGCGCACGGCGTTGCCGTCAGCGTCATGCGCGCTCTCGGCCCAGACCGACGACCAGGAGCCGACATCGCTCCAGCCCGTTTCAAGCGGCATGACCGCCGCGCGCCCGGTCTTCTCCATCACCGCATAGTCGACCGAGATGTTCGGACACTGCGCATAGGCCTCGCCCGCCAGCCGGCGGAAGCCCAGATCGTTCTCCGCGCCGTCGAGCGCGGCCCGCGCGTGTTCGATGATCTCCGGCGCGAGACGCTCGACCTCCTCCAGAAACGCCGCGGCGGGCAGCACGAAGATGCCACTGTTCCAGAGATAACCGCCCTCGCTGAGATACCGCGCCGCCGTCTCCGCATCCGGTTTCTCGGTGAAGGCTGCGACCTCCGATGCGCCATCGCCCAGCGCGGCCCCGGTGCGGATGTAGCCGTAGCCGGTGTTCGGCTCGCTCGGCGTTACGCCTAGCAGCATCAGCCGGCCGCGCGCGGCGTTGACGGCCGCCCGGCGCACCGTCTCGGCAAACATCACGCCATCCTCGATGAGATGATCCGACGGCATGACCGCCAGCACGGCATCAGGGTCCTCCTTCGCGATCGACAGCGCCGCCGCCGTGATCGCCGGGGCCGTGTTGCGCGCAACCGGCTCCAGCAGGATTTCGCGCGGCGTGATCCCCGCGCTCTGCACCTCGTCGCGCAGCAGGAAGCGGTGATCGTTATGCGTGAGCAGCGTCGCCGGCTGAAAACCGTTGTCCGGGTGCAACCGGCGCAGCGTGGCGACCAGCAGGCTGTCCTCCGAGCCGTCGATCAGCGGGATGAACTGCTTGGGATACTGCGCGCGCGACAGCGGCCAGAGCCGTGTACCGGACCCGCCGCAGAGAATCACCGGATAGATATGGCTCGGCATGGCGTCCCCGTTTTGCCGCCTCAGCGCTCCGGCTCATCCGGGTCGCCAACCGCCTCATTGTCCGGCATCGGCATGGCGTAGCTTTCCGAAAGCCAGCGGCCCAGGTCGATGTCTGCGCAACGCCGCGAGCAGAACGGTCGATAGCCCGCATCGCGCGGCTTGCCGCAGACCGGGCACTTCGCCTTGCCCGCCTTTTGCGTGCGATGTTTTTCGTCCGTCATCATGCAGGGTCAATCTCGGCGCGGTTGAGCCAGCCGAAATACACGGGCATCCCCTCGCCAACCAGTAAACTCACAACCTCGTTGAGCGGCAGCCCAACAACCGCGGAATAGGAGCCGACGATCTTCTGCACGAAAGCCCCGGCAATGCCCTGGATCGCGTAGCCGCCCGCCTTGCCGCGCCATTCGCCGCTGGCGAGATACGATTCGATCTCCTCAGAGCTGAGCCGCTTGAAGCGCACCCGCGTCTCGACCGTGCGCATCCGCGCCGCTCCATCGGAGGTAATGAAGCAAACAGCCGTGTAAACCCGGTGCGAGCGCCCCGAGAGAAGCTGCAGCGCCGCCGCCGCCTCATCCAGATATTCCGGCTTCATCAGCACGCGGTTGCCCACCGCGACGACCGTGTCCGCCGCCAGCACGCAGGCATCCGCCAGCTCAGGCTCGCGGTGCAGCCTCGCGCGCGCCGCCCGCGCCTTTTCGCGAGCCAGCCGGCGGGCCAGCGTGCGCGGGCGCTCGCCCTTGCGCGGCGTCTCGTCGATAGACGCCGGGCGCAGCGCATCCGGCTCGATGCCGATCTGCTCCAGAAGCGCCAGCCGCCGCGGCGAGGCGCTGGCCAGCACCAGCGGCTTACGCTCGACGCCGGGCCGCCGCGCTGTCAGTCCCATGGGGCGCTTCGCAACCGCATCCTCCGCGCGCCGGGCAACGTCAGTGCGCGACCTGGCGCCGGCCAGCGAGATGTCCTTCGGCATGATCATGGCAGGCCACAGGCTCCGTTAACGACCATTGGCTTTTTCCAGTCTTGAGAGGCGCGAGAATGATCGCGGGGCGGTGTAAAATCAAGCCGTCCCTGCCATTCTGCCGGGATCCGAGTTTAGCGCGCTGTCGTTACGGAACGATCAGCAGCGCGGGGTGCAAATGCGCCCGCTGCGCGCGCAGCCGTGGCTGGAGCCGATTTCGGTAACAGATTGCCGCACAGCTTTTCGTTGTGCCTGCATTTTTGGCTCCCGCCCGCCCACGTCTTACAAGATGCCGAATAGCCATTTGAGGAACAATATGCCCGAGACATATATCGTCTATTTGCTCGATCGCACGGGATCAATGGCGCGCCTCAAACCGACGCATATCGAAGGCTTCAACGCTTATCTGTCTGGCCTGAAAGACCAGCCCGACAGCGGGGATATTCTCTTCACGCTTGTGCAATTCTATGGGCGCGGCGCGGATACCATTTATCAGCGCGTTCCCATTCATGAGGTCGAGCCGTTGACTGAAGCAACGTTTCAGCCGAAAGGGCGGACGCCGCTCATCGACGCGACGTACAAGAC
This sequence comes from uncultured Hyphomicrobiaceae bacterium, assembly GCA_964474225.1. Taxonomy (GTDB): domain Bacteria; phylum Pseudomonadota; class Alphaproteobacteria; order Rhizobiales; family Rhodomicrobiaceae; genus Dichotomicrobium. The sequence goes on along the minus strand of CAYYSM010000252.1, from coordinate 1,271 downwards.
AATTCAGGCGCTGGAGCGGGTCGTGGATAACGGCCCGGCTGCGGCCTCACAGACCGGCGCATCCGCATCGCCGGGTCCCCCTAACATCGTCTTCTGCATTCAGTCGGACGGCGACGACAATGCCTCCGTCGAATACGAGTGGAGCGAGTTGCAGCAACTGATTGCCGAAAAGCAGAGACGCGGCTGGCGGCTGATTTTCTTCGGCGCTGATATCGACCCGGCCGAGCAGGCCGAATGGATGGGTCTGGCCGCGGGCAGCGCGATTTCCTATTCGGCCGATCTCGACGCAACCCGCCGCGTCTTCGCCGAGGCGGCCGAGAAGACCGCCAGCGCCGCGCGGGCCCCGCAACAGGCCGCTGCGCCGGGCGTTGCCGCTGACCCGGAAGGCCCCGCCACGACCGAAAAACATCGCCTCGGCGGCGAGCAACCGCAAAAGATCCCCGATGATATCGCCGTGTGACGGCAAGGCGCGCGGCGCTTGCTAACGCCCCTTTTTGCCCGGACACCCCCGCCTTCCACGCCGCTTACGGGCTGGGTCGTGATTCGCTCTGAACGCGCTTGCTTATCGGTAAAAAAGCCTTAGCGTTGTGCTCGGCAATTCGTGTTGCGGCGCTGCCTGCCAGCGCAACCGGAGGAAACGCAATGAGAACGGCAACTACGGTTTTCGCCTTCTGCCTCGGGGCGTTGATCGCGTCCCCCGCGACGGCGCAGACGCTGCCGGAGTGGAACATGTCAGAGGTCTGCCCGTCTGCGTCCGACTACGCGTATTGCGCCGAGTTTGAAAGCCGGGCGCGCCGGATCGTCGCCGCCCCCTGGCAGACGATTCCGCCCAAGGCCCGCCGGACGTGCCTGCGCGAGCTGCGGCGCGAGGGCCTGAAGAGCTATCGCGCGCTTCAGGAATGCCTCAAGGAAGAAGCGTTCCGGCCGCATGGCGTGGCCGCGCGGGAAGCGGAGGGAACAAGCTAGATTCCTGGAGCGTGTCCGGCTCACACGTGCGGCGCGCCAGGAAACGG
>CAYYSM010000252.1:0-248 GCA_964474225.1 uncultured Hyphomicrobiaceae bacterium | reverse complement strand
CGCGGGAAAGCGGGCAACTATCCGCCGCTTGCCGACCGCATCGTAACCGGGCGTGCGTCACACATGCGGCGCGCCGGGAAATGGAAACCGCGCCTTGATGCGCTCCAGAAGCGAATCGCGGCAACTGCGATAAGCCTCCATGATCTGTTCGCGGCTGCCGCCCGAAAGCGTCGGGTCAAGCGTCGGCCAATATTCCACGTCCACCGCCATCGTCCGGGTCATCTCCAGCGCCTGATGGTGCGCCTCCG
>CAYYSM010000251.1:1782-4145 GCA_964474225.1 uncultured Hyphomicrobiaceae bacterium | reverse complement strand
CTGCTCGTTCTGGCCATCAGCCTGTTCGCCACGCACGTCCTGCCCGAGCATGTCACGGCGCTGACGGTGTTCCTTCTGGCGCTGCTGGGCGACATCGCGCCGGCGAATGTCGTGTTTTCTGGCTTCGAGGTGGGGGCCTTGTGGCTGCTGTTTTCAGGCATCGTCATCGGCGTGGCTGCGCAGGAAGCCGGTCTCGGCGCCTTCATTGCCCGGCGGATTCTGAGCCTGTGGCGGATGACCTATGTGCGGGCGGTCATCCTGCTGGTCGTCATCGCGCTGGTGCTCGGGCTGATCATCCCGGCGACGATCCCGCGGATCATCCTGCTGATACCGGTGGCGCTGGGGATGGCCGAAGCCATGGGCTTCGAGGAAGGCGGCAAAGGCTATACCGGGCTGGCGCTCGCTGTCGGGCTGGGCACCTTCCTGCCCGCCTTCGCGGTGGTGACCGCCAATTTGCCGGCGGTCGTGCATGTCGGGGCGATCGAGTCGGTCTACGGCATCAAGATCTCCTATGCGGAGTTCCTGATTTATCAGCTTCCGGTCATCGGCGTGCTGCGGACGGTCGTGCTGATGGTCGTCCTGCTCGCACTGTTTTATCAGCCTGGTCAGCCAGTCGCGGAGGTTGGCCGCGAGCAGATGACGCCGCAGCAGCGCCGCCTGGCGGTAGTCCTGCTCGGCGCGATTGCCTTCTGGGCAACCGATGTGTTTCACGGCATCCATCCGGCCTGGATCGCAATGGCCGCGGCGGTGGCGATCCTCTGGCCCTCGGCACGGCTCATCAGTCCGACGGCATTCAGGGAAAAGGTCGATTTCGCGCCAGTGCTTTATGTCGCCAGCCTGCTGAGCATTGGCGCGATCCTGATCGAGAACGGCCTCGATACGGAACTGGGCGATTTCATGCTCGGCTTCGTCAGCTTTCACCCGGAAAGCCAGCTTTTCAATCTCTACCTGCTGACCGGTCTCTCGCAGCTTGTCTGTTTGATCTCGACCACGCCGGCCGCGCCGATCCTGCTGGTGCCGATCGCCGGGGAGCTGGGGCAGGCGGCAGATGTGCCGCTGATGGGCGTGCTGATGGCCCAGCTTGTCGGCTTCTCCTCCGCGCTGCTGCCGTATCAGGCGCCGCCGCTGATCGTGCTGCTGAGCGTTTGCAAGCTGAGGTTCCGCGATTTGGTCAAGGTCATCATGCTCGTCGCGCTTGCAACGCTTTCCCTCGGCGTGCCGGTGGCGTATCTGTGGTGGGGTGCGCTCGGGCTTCTGTGAGCGAGGCGCAACACGCTCCAGAGGCCAGGCAAAAAAAGCGGGCCGTCCGGCGAACGAACGGCCCGAGTCTAGGGAGGAAACGCCCAAGGAGGGCACGCGACAGCGATCTTTCGATCTTGCCGCGCTGCACAAAACTGGCATTGCGGCGCACAAAATTCAAGGGAATTCGGGACGCCGCATAACTGCTATGTTACCTAGCCCCACGATTGCGCCTCGGCAAGGCGGGGCTGGCGCGTCAGTTTCGCGCAGCTTAATGACGATTCCGTTGCAAATTGATGCAGTTAGCGAGATCGGGGAAACCATGCCGCGAACCTCTCCCGCTCAAACGACCGAATTTGCCGCTTTCGCTCATGACCTGGCCGACGCTTCGCGCGCGGTCATCGCGCCGCTGTTCCGCCGCGCCCCGGCTGACGACAAGAGCGGCGGCGGCCCGTTCGACCCTGTCACCGAGGCCGACCGGGGCGCGGAGCGCAAGCTGCGCGAGATGATTGGCGCGGCCTATCCCGACCATGGCATCGTCGGCGAGGAGTTCGGCGCGCACAACCCGGATGCGGCGCATTGCTGGGTGATCGACCCGATCGACGGCACGCGCGCCTTCATCGCCGGGCTGCCGGTCTGGGGCACGCTGATCGGGCTGATGAGCCAGGGACGGCCCCTTGTCGGCGTGATGGACCAGCCGTTCACGCGCGAGCGGTTCTGGAGCGACGGCGCGGAGGCGCTGTACCGGCACGGCGATGCTAAGGCGGAGCGCATGGCCACGAGCGGCTGCGCGCGGCTGGAGGACGCCGTTCTCGCCTGCACGACGCCGGAGATGTTCCGCACCGATGAGGAGCGAGCCGGCTTCGCGGCGATGCAGGCGCGCGCGCGGCTGACCCGCTTTGGCGGCGACTGCTACAACTACTGCATGCTGGCGATGGGGCTGATTGACGTGGTGGTCGAGGCGCAGCTCAAGAGCTTCGACATTGTCGCGCTGACGCCGATCATCGAGGCGGCGGGCGGGTGCGTCACCACCTGGGACGGCGGACCGCCGGGCGCGGGCGGACGGATCGTCGCGGCGGCCAACACGGGGCTGCATGCCGCGGCGCTGGAGGTGCTGCAAGCCG
>CAYYSM010000251.1:0-1772 GCA_964474225.1 uncultured Hyphomicrobiaceae bacterium | reverse complement strand
AGATATTGCGCGGCCAGGTTCTCGACCTCACCGGCCAACTCCAGCGCGGCCTTCAGATCCGCGCCCACGGCGATTTGCCCGTGATTGGCGAGCAGGCAGGCCTTGCGCGCGGCGAGCGCCCCCGCGACATGCGCGGCGAGCTCCGTCGTCCCGAAGGTGGCGTAGGGTGCGACCGGGATGTCGGTGCCGCCCGCGACCGCGACCATGTAGTGAAACGCCGGGATCGGCCGGTGCGCGCAGGCGAGCGCTGTGGCGCAGGGCGAATGGCAATGGACGACCGCGCCGGCATCCGGCCGCGCCTGATAGGCCGCCTGGTGAAACTGCCATTCGCTGGAGGGCTTGCCGCCGCTGGGCGTGCCGTCGACATCGACGTAGACGATGTCGTCCGGCTCCAGCGCGTCGTAGGCCGCGCCCGAAGGCGTGATGAGCATGCCGTCGCCCCAGCGCGCGGAGACGTTGCCCGAGCGGCCGTGGCTCAGGCCGGACGCGCTCATGCGCTTGGCGGTCTCCACCACATCGGCCCGCAGCAGGCCTTCCTCCGCGGGGTGCTTGATGATGGCGAACAGCTTTCTGGCTCGGGCCATGCCGCGCCTCGTTTGCCGTGATTCTCAGTTGTCGCTCTTGGGGCCAGGGCCGCCATTCGGCTCGCGCGCCTCGCGCTTGTTATTCAATTTGATATCAAAAAATTGATCTTGCCTCTGATCAGAGGTCTGCACCTCTTGATTGATGCCGTCCAGATCCTGAGATGACGGATCGCCGGGGTCGCGTCCCGCATTTGACTTGTCTTGTGTTTTATGACTTGGACCGCCGGTCTTGTCGTGCGGATCGTGAACTGACTGCTCGGATGAGGGATGGTCGGTCCCAGCCGACTCGGCGTTTGGGCCACCGGAACGCGTAGGTCTCGGACCCTCGATCTGAGGCAGATTCGGGGGAGGGCTGAGCCGCAGATCCGGTTTGTTTGGTGATGTGCGAACAAGGGCCTTGAGAACTGACACGCGATTCAATGTCTTGAAACGCTTGCGAGCCTCAGGGTTCTGAATAAGGAAGCTGGCCTCCTCCTTATGCGCGCTGACGACCGTGCGCAGCGCAATCTCCGGCCATTTGCCTTTGGTGAACTTGTATATGCGGAAATCTTCTGCGCTTGAGAATTCGCTCCCTCGCGCTCGCAACTGGTCACGCGCGAAGGATGACAGATCGCTCCAATGCCGCTTCACGACCAGCCGGCTCATCCGTCCGGGGGATTCTCGGACCTGCTGCTTGCTCGCGCGCGTCTCACGGCTAACGAGCTTGACGAAGCCGCGCGTTTCAAGCGCGAACATGACGTTGGCAATGTACCTAGCCTTGCGAGATTTTTTGCCGCTTTGTTCTTTTAAGTCTATTGGAACGGCCGCATAATAGTTTCCGCGATGGTCGAAGACAACGTCGTGTATAGGCGAGAGCATTTCCTCAGGCGACGGCCGGCGGTGGAACTCGTCGAAGAATACCTCGCGAAACATGCGCATGAACTCGCCCATCTCGCGGGTGCGCGCTTCCTCCACGCCGCCATAAAAGGCGCGGAACGCATGAAACGGGCGGTTCATCGACACCAGCAGGATACAGAAATCAACGAAAATCGCGATCGCCAGCGGGATGAAGTCGCGGGTGCCAAGCCCGGTGACGCCTGTGACCTCGGAGGGGTCTTCGCCGGCCGCGATGGCGCGCTCGCGCGCTTCGCGCAGCTCCCGTGCGGTGGGGGGCGCTTCAAGCTGCAAAACGCCGTAAAGGCTCGTCGT
>CAYYSM010000250.1:2573-4179 GCA_964474225.1 uncultured Hyphomicrobiaceae bacterium | reverse complement strand
TCTGTCAGCCTCCCTGTTCACTAACTGAGCCGCCTTCGGGCGGCTCTTTCTTTTTGTTCTCGTGTGACGTCACATCAAAAACGCAATGTTAAGCGTCCTTGGCTACGCTCTGCAGTGAGAAAATTGCGCGGCGCCCCACGATGCTGCTATATCATTCGCGGTATTCGCGTCCGCGCGTAGCGTAAGCGGGAGTTCCATGAGCAACAGAGCCAACGACCCTCAGGATGCTGGTGGCGACGCCCCGGTGCCCTTTGCCGAGAAGTATACGGTTTCTCCTCAGTTCGACGATCTGTTCCGGGAAGGCATGGCGCTTGTCGAAGACGCCGCGAGCTACCTCGACGGTCCCGGACGGCAGGACTCCCGCCGCCTGAGCGGCGCTGCCGGCCTCGCTTACTCCACCGAGAGCATGCGCCTGACCACCAAGCTGATGCAAATCGCCTCCTGGCTGCTGGTCCGCCGATCGGTCGGCCGCGGGGAAATGACGCTGGAAGAGGCACTCAAGTCGCGCCAGCGCGCGAAGCTGACCTATTCGGCACAGTCCGGGCGGCCGGAGGCATTCGACGAGCTGCCTGAGGAGTTGAAGCGGCTGGTCAACGAATGCGATACGCTCTATGACCGCGTGCTGCGACTCGACCGCCTCATCTGCCGGTCAAACGACCGTCCGCCGCGACCGGAGACGAACCCGGTCGCATCGCAGGTCGACCGACTGCGCGAGGCGTTCGAGACCTCTGACCCGACTCCGACGCTCGCCGGCGTCACAACCTCCGACCATCGCTGAGCCGCCCACCCCGCCAACGCCGGATCAGTCTCCAGCAGCGGCGAAACGCCTCAGGGCCGCCACTTAGAATTTGATCTGGATCAAAGCCGCCGCTAGACCCCTCGTCCAGAACTGTGTCAGATTAAGCTGACGGGTGCGCGGAAGCACCTGAGGTGGATGAAGGAGGGGCGAATGGCGGAGGCCACGCGGCAGGAAATGTCGGCGTTTGCCGATGCGCTTGTCTTGGCGGCGGCGGCGTTCGGCGTGTTGCTGGGCGGATATCTATTCTTCGTATCCATTGATCCTGTCATGGCCTTTCACGGCGTGCTGCTGGCGGGCGGTTCCGCGATCGGCGGCTGGTGGGTTCTCACACGCTTGTCAGACGGCGATCTCGTTGTCGGCGGCGAAGGCTACTACAACGACACTGTCATCAAGGCCGGCGTCATCGCCACCGTGTTCTGGGGCATCGTCGGCTTCTTCGTCGGCGTGTGGATCGCGTGGCAGCTCGCCTTTCCTGCGCTGAACTTCGACCTGCCCTGGACCAATTTCGGCCGCCTGCGCCCTGTCCATACCTCCGCAGTGATCTTTGCCTTCGGCGGCAACGCGCTGATCGCCACCTCATTCTACGTCGTGCAGCGGACCTGCAAGGCGCGGCTGGCCGGGCGCTGGGCGCCGTGGTTCGTGTTCTGGGGCTACAATCTCTTTATTGTCATAGCCGCCACCGGCTATGTGCTGGGCGTCACCCAGTCGCGCGAATACGCCGAGCCTGAGTGGTACGCCGACCTCTGGCTGACCCTGGTGTGGGTTGTCTACCTGCTGGTGTTCCTCGGCACGATCATGAAGCGCAAG
>CAYYSM010000250.1:0-2563 GCA_964474225.1 uncultured Hyphomicrobiaceae bacterium | reverse complement strand
TCGCCTTCATCGTGACTGTGGCGATGCTGCACATCGTCAATAACCTGGCGCTGCCGGTCTCGCTCACCAGCACCAAGAGTTATTCTCTGTTCTCCGGCGTGCAGGACGCGATGACCCAGTGGTGGTACGGCCATAACGCGGTGGGCTTCTTCCTTACCGCCGGCTTCCTCGGGATGATGTACTACTTTATTCCGAAACGCGCCGAACGGCCGGTCTATTCCTACCGCCTCTCGATCGTGCACTTCTGGGCGCTGATCTTCCTCTACATCTGGGCCGGCCCGCACCACCTCCACTACACCGCCCTGCCCGACTGGGCGCAGACGCTGGGCATGACTTTCTCGGTGATGCTGTGGATGCCCTCCTGGGGCGGCATGATCAACGGCCTGATGACGCTGTCTGGCGCGTGGGACAAGCTGCGCACCGACCCGGTCATCCGCATGCTTGTCGTCTCGGTGGCCTTCTACGGCATGTCCACCTTCGAAGGCCCGCTGATGAGCGTGAAGGCGGTCAACTCGCTGTCGCACTATACCGACTGGACGATCGGGCACGTGCACTCCGGCGCGCTCGGCTGGGTCGGCATGATCAGCTTTGGCGCGCTCTATTGTCTGGTGCCATGGCTGTGGAACCGGCAGGGTCTGTACTCGCAGCGACTGGTCGAATGGCACTTCTGGCTCTCGACCATCGGCATCCTGCTGTACATCACCTCGATGTGGGTGTCCGGCATCCTTCAGGGCCTGATGTGGCGGGCCTACGATGACCTCGGCTTCCTGCAGTACTCCTTCGTGGAGACGGTCGAGGCGATGCATCCGTTCTACATCATCCGCGCGATCGGCGGCACGATCTTCTCCATCGGCGCGCTGCTGATGGCCTACAATCTCTGGCGCACCGCCCGCGGCGATGTGCCCGTCGACGTCGCCGACCAGCCCGGCGTTGCCGCGGCCCCCGCCCTGCGTGGCAAGGGTCCGGCCGCCGCGCCGGCCGAGTAAGGGAGCGCACATATGTGGAAGTGGCATCAACCCTTTGAGCGCAAATCGCTGGTTCTTCTCATCGGCATTCTTATTGTCGTGTCGATCGGCGGGCTGGTCGAGATCGCGCCGCTGTTCTGGCTCGGCTCGACCATCGAGAAGGTGAAGGGCATGCGCCCCTACACCCCGCTGGAGCTGACGGGCCGCGACATCTACATCCGCGAAGGCTGCTATGTCTGCCACAGCCAGATGGTCCGCACCCTGCGCGATGAGGTGGAACGCTACGGCCACTACAGCCTGGCCGCGGAGAGTATGTACGACCACCCGTTCCAGTGGGGCTCGAAACGCACCGGCCCGGACCTGGCGCGCGTGGGCGGCAAGTACTCCGACGCCTGGCATGTGGAGCATATGAAGGACCCGCGCTCGGTCGTGCCGGAGTCGATCATGCCGGGCTACCCCTTCCTCGCTGAGCGCGAACTCGATTATCGGGACATCGAGGGCCGGCTGACGGCGTTAAGCATCGCTGGCGTTCCGTACACCGAGGACATGATCGAGAGCGCCGCGGCGGACTTGCGCGCCCAGGCCGATCCGAACGCGGACGGAGCGGATGCGCTTGAGGAACGATACCCGAAGGTGCAGATACGCGATTTCGACGGCGACCCGGACCGCATCACGGAGATGGATGCACTGGTCGCCTATCTGCAGATGCTGGGCACGCTGGTCGACTTCACCACCTACGACGAGACCGGCCCCAACCTGCGCTAAGGCGATGTGATGGACTACAATACATTGGTCATGGTCACGCAGATTGCCGGCCTGGTCCTGTTCATCGGGCTCTTCGTGGCCGTGCTGATCTACGCCCTGTGGCCCGGCAACAAGAAACGCTTTGAACGCGCTTCGAAGGTGCCGCTGGACCAGGACGACAGGCCGGAACAAGACACGCAGCGCGATACGCAGCGAGGGGGCGATGGCGGATAAACCCGAACGCGACGACGTCACCGGTTTCAACACGACCGGACACGTGTGGGACGACGATCTGAAGGAACTCAACAAGCCGCTGCCGAAGTGGTGGGTCTACGTCTTTTACGTGACCATCATCTGGTCGGTCGGCTACTGGATCCTCTATCCGTCCTGGCCGCTCATCAGCTCCCACACCGAAGGCCTGCTCGGCTACAGCCAGCGCGCCGAGGTGCGCAGCGAGATCCAGGAGGCCCGCGCCGCGCAGAGCCAATTCACCGAGCAGATCGAGGCCATGGACCTTGGGGAAATCCGCGGCGATCCGGAACTGCTCCGCTTCGCAATGGCGGGCGGCGAGGCCGCGTTCGGCGACAACTGCGCCCCGTGCCACGGCAGCGGCGGACAGGGCTTCACGGGCTATCCGAACCTCAACGACGACGCCTGGATCTGGGGCGGCACGCTGGAGGACATCCACGAGACGATCCGCTACGGCATCCGCGCCGACCATCCGCAGACGCGCATCAGCCAGATGCCGCGCTTCGGCCTCGACGGCATCCTGAATGACGAGCAGATCAATGATGCCGCGGAATATGTGCGCGCACTTGGCGGGCTGGACCACGACGACGCGGCAGCCGAGCGCG
>CAYYSM010000249.1:2967-4187 GCA_964474225.1 uncultured Hyphomicrobiaceae bacterium | reverse complement strand
GCCAAATGCTACATCAAGAGCGGCGATCTCGACCGCGCCGAGCAGATGCTCGGCATGGTGCCGATAGCCAAGCAGATGGACAGCGCCGTGACCAGCGCGAAGGCGATGCTCGATCTTGCCCGCAAGAGCGAGGAGGCCGCGGATACCTCCGAGCTTGAGCAGAAGGTCGCGGACAACCCCGGTGACATGCAGGCGCGCTTCGACCTGGCGCTGGCGCTGCAGGCCAAGGGCAAGCGCGAGGCGGCGATGGACCAGCTGCTGGAAATCGTCAAGCGCGACCGCGAATGGAACGACGGGGCGGCGCGCCAGCAGCTCGTCGAGTTCTTCGACGCCTGGGGCGCGAGCGATCCGCTGACCGTCAAGGGGCGTCAGCGGCTATCGACCATCCTGTTTTCATAATGCCGGCCCGGCGCGTCACCGCCCGGCCATATTCGGGGAGCGAAAACAATAAGCGTTACAGATCAATACCGTAGGCCGACGGACCTGCCGCAACAGCTGCCCGTCTTCCCGCTGCAGGGCTGCATCATGCTGCCGCGCTCAATGCTGCCGCTCAACGTGTTCGAGCCGCGCTATCTGCAGATGATTGCCGACATCCTCGCCGGCCCGCGCATTCTCGGCATCGTCCAGCCTGAGCGCGCGGACGAGAGCCACTCGCCGCCGGGCAAGAACGCGCCGCTGCGCCGCGTGGGCTGTGCGGGGCGTCTCACGGCCTACACCGAGACTGACGAGGGCACCGTCATCATCTCGCTCAGCGGGATTTCGCGTTTCCAGATCGTCCGGGAGGTCGAGACGCCCAAGCCCTATCGCGTGTGCGAAGTGAACTATGCGCCGTTCGTGACTGATTTCGCGCGCGGCCACGGGCAGGAACAGGTCAACCTGACCCGGTTCATGCGCGTGCTGCGTTCCTACCTCGACACGCACAATCTGCGCGCGGACTGGGAGGCGCTGAACCGCTCGCCGGCGGAACTGCTCATAAATACGCTGGCGATGATCAGCCCTTACGGCCCGGAGGAGAAGCAGGCGCTCCTTGAAGCGCCCGATCTGCGGACGCGTTCGGAGGTCCTGATGGCGCTCGCCGAGATGGATATGGCCTCGCCGGAGGGCAGTTCCGGCACGACGCTGCAGTAGCGGGAGAGAGGCGATGAGCGAAGCCGACAACGAACAAGCGCAGGGCGAGGCTGTCGGGGAAGTCGATCCGAAGCTGCTCGAAATCCTCGTCT
>CAYYSM010000249.1:0-2957 GCA_964474225.1 uncultured Hyphomicrobiaceae bacterium | reverse complement strand
CCGCTGACCAAGCAGCCGCTGGAATACGACCGCGCGGCGCAGGAACTCATCAGCCGCTCGGCGAAACTGGCTTTCCCGATCCGCGACGGCATCCCGGTGCTTTTGGTCGACGAGGCGCGCCAGATCGAAGACTGAGCTGGCCACCGATCCAGTCTTTTTACCGATCGTTGACCTTGCCAACCACGCGGCCGGAACGAGCACCGCGCGCAGTCTGTTTCTCACGTGAGAGAGCTTCTGCGTCACCAAACCGCGAGATCAATTATCTTTCGAGCATTCGCAAACACCCAGCGCGCCGCGGTTGCAATCGCCGCCATTGGCGGCTTGCTCATCGGCCAGGCTGCCGCGTCGCCGTCGCCCCAAGCCGAGCGCAATTCCGGCCTTATCGAGGTTCAGTACCGCAGCTATCTCGAAGGGCGCGATTTCCAGAGCTACCGGCAGGACCGGGGCTTCAGCCAGCGGCGTTTCGACCAACCCGGCCCCCGCGGCGAGACCCCAAGCGCCGACCCTGACCGCCCCTCGCGCCTGCAGCGGCGCTCCCTCGGCTCCAGCGACAGCGGTTGCGGCCAGTGGAGCCGGCGCTGCGACCAGCGCTGGGGCAGCGGCAACCCGGATTACTATGGCTGCCTGCGCTATCACGGCTGCCGGTAAAGCGCGAATTGAAAGAACCGTATCCCTGTGCAAGCGCGGATGCGGTGCGAGCCCGCCTTCGCGAATGCAAAGCTTTTCGGCCCTTTCAGTCATGTCTGCGTAGGTATCCCGCCCCTTTTCGTGTTAACATCTCATTTGAGGAAGGAAACCCGACGGCTTCGGCCGGGTTGGTATGGTTGATGCGAGCATCCGCCGCGCGCTGGTGCGTCTGGCGGTTATGTAACAGCGTCTATCGGGAAGGACGGAAAACTCATGATACGGATTTCGCTCATCCTGGCCCTGGGCGTGATACTTGGCTTCGCCATGCCCGGGTCGGACAATGCCAAGGCGGCATCTGCCATTTCCTCACCGGCCCTCGCGCTCGGGCAGCATGTCACGGGCGTTCAGCGCTCGAATATTGCCAACGCGGATGTCAGCTTCCGCCTTTACATTGGGCCGCGCTATCGCCGTTACCGCCACTATCGCCGGTATCGCCGCTATCGCCGCCCCGGCGTTCGCCTGTATATCCGCCCGCGCTACCGGTCCCATCGCCGGTATCGGCGCTACCGCGGACGGAGCTGCAGTTATTGGAGCCGGCGCTGCGCGCGCAACTGGGGGTTCGGCAACTCCAATTATTACGGCTGCATGCGCTATCACGGCTGCCGCTGATCGCGCGAGGCGGGTTCCGGCCCGCCTCAAACCCGCTCGCCACGCATGAGCCGGGGCAGCTCGCCGGTCGTGCCCGCCGCTTCGGCGACGAACATGCGCTTGAGCGGCGCGAGCCGGTCGACCATGCCCATCCCCAGCGTGCGGATCATCCTCAGTGCCGCGATGTCGTTGGCGAATAGCCGGTTGAGCGCGTCCATCCCGGCCGCAGACATGCTTGAATCGAAGCGCCGCCACCGCTCATAGCGGCGCAGCACGTTGAGCTGGCCGATATCCTCTCCTATGCGGCGGGCCTCCACGAGCACCTCTGTCAGCGCCGCCACATCGCGCAGCCCGTGGTTCAGACCCTGCCCGGCGAGCCAGTGCAGCCCGTGCGCCGCATCGCCGATCAGCGCCACGCCCGGCTTCACGAAGTCGCGCGCCATGCTCAAGCTGAGCGGGAAGGTCTGCAGCGGCGAGATCACCCGCACCTCGCCAAGCTGCGCCCCGAAGCGCCGCGTGATCTCCGTGTTCAACCGGTCCGCGTCGAGCGCCAACATCGCTTCGGCATCCTCCGGCGCTTCCGTCCAGACAAGCGATGAACGATTGCCCGTCATCGGCAGCATGGCGAACGGCCCGGCGGGCAAGAAGTGCTGCACCGCGCGGCCCTCATGCGGGCGCTCGTGCTCCACCGTGGTCACGATGCCGGTTTGCGGATAATCCCAGGTGATCGCCTTGATCCCCGCCATGCGGCGCAGGCGCGAGCGCCGGCCATCCGCGGCGATGAGCAGGCGCGACGTGATTTCGCGGCCGCTACCGAGCCGCACAGCAACGCCGGATCCGCCCGGCGCGATGCCTTCGATGCTCTCGGGCGCGATGAGCGCCGCGTCGCTGCCGGAGACAGCATCGGCCAGCGCGCGCATCAGCACCGCGTTCTCCACGACATGCGCGGCCGGTCCGTCAGCGGCATCCGCCGTGTCGAACTGGAGCACCGGCAGGCGCACGGGCGCATCCAGTGGCGTGTCGGTGATCTCGATGCGGCTGACGGGCTGCGCATCCTCCGCGATCGCCGGCCACACACCCAGCGCCTCCAGCATCCGGCGCGAGGCGGCAGAAATCGTCATGGCCCGGCCGTCATTGTTGGGCGCGCGCGTCCGCTCCGGCGGCGCGGGATCGACCAGGGCGACCCGGAAGAGCCCCGGCGCAGCCACGCTGAGCGCGCGCGCCAGCGTCAGGCCGATGAAACCGCCGCCGCCGATGACGATGTCATAATCATGCGCCATGCCGTGTCCCTTTCGCGCCGCGCCCCGGCTTGACAGATGAGCGGCCCACCCGTCACATGGGTGAGCGCCCGCCGTGAACAAGGTAGCCCGATGGTTGAGAAACCCGGAACGCTGTTCGACATCTTCGACCTCGAAACCCTGGAACTCAACCTGTTCCGTGGCCGCAGCCCGCAGGACGGCTGGCAGCGCGTTTTCGGCGGGCAGGTCATCGGCCAGGCGCTCGTGGCGGCCACACGGACCGTGGAGGGCGACGACCGCGCGGCCCATTCACTGCACGGCTACTTCCTGCTGCCCGGCGACCCGCAAACGCCGATTATCTACGACGTCAACCGCATCCGCGACGGCAAGAGCTTCACGACCCGGCAGGTTACCGCGCTGCAGCACGGACACGCGATCTTCTCG
>CAYYSM010000248.1:0-4201 GCA_964474225.1 uncultured Hyphomicrobiaceae bacterium | reverse complement strand
CATGCTCGCCGGGCTGGACGGCAATATCGACGTGATCGTTCCGCGCGGCGGCAAGAGCCTTGTCGAGCGCGTGCAGGCGGACGCGCGCGTGCCGGTCTTCGCGCATCTGGAAGGCATCTGCCATGTCTATGTGGACAAGGCCGCCGATCTCGACATGGCGAAGGAGGTTGTGGTCAACGCCAAGATGCGCCGGCCCGGCATTTGCGGCGCGGCGGAGACGCTGCTGGTTGACCGCGCCTGCCCGCCCGGGCATCTGCCCGCGCTGATCGATGCGCTGGTCGCCGCAGGGTGCGAGGTGCGCGGCGACGACGCGGCGCAGGCTGCCGACCCGCGCGTAAAGCCGGCGAGCGAGGCGGACTGGCGCACCGAATATCTCGACGCGATCATCTCGGTGAAGGTCGTGGACGGCGTCGAGGGCGCGCTTGGGCATATCGCGCACTACAGCTCGCACCACACCGAGGCGATCATCACCGAAGATCCGGTGGCGGCCGAGGTCTTCCTGAACGGCGTGGACAGCGCCATCGTTCTATGGAACGCCTCGACGCAGTTCGCCGATGGCGGCGAGTTCGGCATGGGCGCGGAGATCGGCATCGCCACCGGCAAGATGCATGCGCGCGGTCCGATCGGCGTGGAGCAACTCACCAGCTTCAAATACGTCGTGCGCGGCAGCGGCCAGATCCGCCCGGCGTGAGACGCGATGATGCGACGGCGGATGCGGGCATGACGCTGGTCACGGATGTGGACGCGGGCGCGGCGGGGCTTCGTTTCGACCGTGAGACGCTGGGGCCGCCACCGGCTTATCCGGGCATGCGGATCGGACTTCTGGGCGGATCGTTCAATCCGCCGCATCCGGGCCATCGCCACATTGCCGAGACCGCGCTGCGCCGCCTCGGGCTGGATCAGGTCTGGCTGATCGTCACGCCCGGGAACCCGATCAAGGCGCATGACGACCTCGCCGCGTTGTCCGAGCGGCTGACCGCCACGCGCCGGATGATGAACCATCCGCGCATCAAGGTCACCGGCTTCGAGGCGGCGCTGCCCACCGCTTACACCGCGCAGACGATTGCCTTTCTCAGGCGGCGCTTTCCGGGCGTGCATTTCGTCTGGATCATGGGCGGGGACAATCTGGCCAGCTTCCATCGCTGGCAGGAATGGCGCGGGATCATGCGCGGCCTGCCCGTCGCGGTGCTGGACCGGCCCGGCTTCCGCTTTCGCGCTGTGGCTGCGCCCGCGGCGGTGGCGTTCCGGCAGGCGCGCGTGGATGAGGCGCAGGCGAGCGTGCTGGCGCTGATGCCGCCGCCGGCATGGACCTATCTCACGATCCCGCTGGCCGACATCTCCTCCACGCAGCTGCGCAGCCAGCAGCGGGCGGCCGGCGCGCCAAACGACGCCGCCGGGGATTGAATTCCGGCGTCGATTCATGCACATTTCATAGCAGAGGGCGAAAATGTCACAGCCGCAATCGGTTGTGACAGCGTCCTCAGGGCCGGTCCTGCGTTTTGGCGCTCCGGTCCTCCAAGGTCCAGGATGGAGGGACATTCAACTGCTCATGCCGACATCAGCCGAGGGCGCCTCACGCGGCGCGCCTCATCACGTTGGACCCGCGCAGGACAGCGTGGGCGCAACGACGTTGCTGGAGATCGTTCAGTCCTCGCTGGAGGATTCCAAGGCTGAGGATGTAGTCACGATCGATCTCGCAGGGAAAACCCTGATCGGCGATTACATGGTGGTCGCCTCGGGTCGATCGGAGCGGCATGTCGGCGCGATCGCCGACAATCTCGTCAAGCACCTCAAGGAAGCGGACGTCACGGACGCCTCGGTCGAGGGCATGCCCAAATGCGATTGGGTGCTGATCGACACGGGGCCGGTTATCGTGCATCTGTTTCAGCCGGAAGTGCGCGAGTTCTACAATCTCGAAAAGATGTGGCTGGCTGACCGCCCGGACAGTCCGCAGTCCGCGTAACCAAACGCGGCGGCGGGGCGAGCGATGCGCGTGAGCCTGATCGCCGTCGGTCGTTTGAAAGACAGGGCCGAGCGCGGGCTGGCCGACCGCTACATCGAACGCTTTGATCGCCTGGGCCGCGGCATCGGGTTGGGGCCAGTCGAGGAAATCGAACTCGGCGAAAGCCGGAAGGATAGTACGGCCGACCGGCGCGCTGACGAGGCCGACGCGATACTGGCGCGGGTTCCGGACGGGGCGCGCGTGCTCGTGCTCGATTCTGGCGGCAAGCAGCTTTCCAGCGATGATTTCGCCGCGCTGATTGGGCAGTGGCGCGATGCGGGCGTTCCGCGGACCTGCTTCCTGATCGGCGGGTCGGACGGCCACGGCGAGGCGGTGCCGGCCGCGGCGGACCTGACGCTCGCGCTTGGGCGGATGACCCTGCCGCACGGGCTGGCGCGCGTCGTGCTGGCCGAACAGCTCTACCGCGCCGCGACCATCCTTGCCGGCCACCCCTACCACCGCGCGTGAACTGATCCGCTTTCAGCTTAAATTCACCACGACTCCGTGATCCTGACGGCCTATGTTCGCGGCGCTCGGGATGGCCGATGCGCGGGCGCGTCGGCTGGCAGGAGATCGCGTCATGGAAACGCTCGGCGAAATTCTGGGGCTGGTGTGGTGGCTGATCAGCTATGTGCTTTGGCTGGTCTGGTCGCTGGCCTGGTTCATCATCCGCGACCTGATTTCGACGCTGGTCTGGGCGGGGCTTGTCGCGTGGATCGTGCTGGCGCTGCGCTACCGTAGCGCGGTGCAGGGCTCCATGGCGATGGTGCGCTATGCGCGCGCCGGGGTCGGCTATGTCTGGCGCTGGGCGCGCGGGCGGCCGGCCGATGCGCCGGTCGCGGTGAAGACAAAGATCGAGGTGCAGCGCCTGCCCTATATTCCGCTCGGCTTCGTTTCGGTTTCAGCGCAGATGAATGCGGCGGTCGTGATGCTGCTCGTGCTGATGGGGCACCTTTGACGCGAGAACCTTTTGCCGATTGATGTCATTGCGAGCGAAGCGACGCAATCCAGCTATGAGCGCCGAACCCGGCCGCTGGATTGCTTCGGCCTTACGGCCTCGCAATGACATTCGCGTCAATGGAAGTCGCGGGATTTCGGTACGACGCGCACATTGCGCGGATGGCTGCGCGGGTTCTGCGGGTCGACCGGTTTGCGCACCTCGTCGGCGTGGGCGAGCGGCATGTTCACCGGCCCATCGTGTCCGGCGAGCGCCATCAGCGCCGGCGTGTGATCCTCCAGCCGGCGCGCGATCAGGTGGATCACCCTGTCCTTCGCCTGCACGGCGCCATGCACCAGCATCAGCCGCGCGCCCATGACCACGCCGCGCTGGGCCTCGAACACCTTGGGCCAGACCACGACATTCGCCGAACCGGTCTCATCCTCGATGGTCATGAAAATCACGCCCTGCGCCGTCCCAGGCCGCTGGCGCACCAGCACCAGCCCGGCGACCGCGGCGCGGGCGCCATTTCGCATCGCGTGCAGCCCTGCCGCCGTGACCACGCCGCGCTTGTTCAGCCCGGGCCGCAGGAATTCGAGCGGATGCGCCTTCAATGACAGGCTCAGGCTCTGATAATCCGCGATGACGTGTTCATTGAGCGGCATCGGCGGTAGCGCGACTTCCGGCTCCGGCCCCTGCTCGCTGGTTTCCGCGCGGGTGAACAGCGGCAACTCCTTCGCCTTGCCAAGCTGGCGCACCTGCCACAGCGCCGCGCGCCGGTCCAGCCCCAGCGAGCGGAACGCATCCGCCTCGGCCAGCCGCTCCAGCGCCGCGACGCGAACGCCCGCGCGCCGGCGCAGTTCCGCGATGTCGAAGTAGCCGTTGCCGCGCGCCTCGGCGATCGCGCGCGCCGGCGTCTCGCCCAGCCCGTCGACATTGCGCATCCCCAGCCGCAGCGCGAAGCCCCGTTCGCCTGGCTCCAGCGTGTTGTCCCATTGGCTCGCGTTCACATCGACCGGGCGCACCTCCACGCCGTGCTCGCGCGCATCGCGGATAATCTGCGCGGGCGCGTAAAAGCCCATCGGTTGCGAATTCAGCAGGCCGCAGGCGAACACCTCCGGGTAGTGGCATTTGAGCCAGCTTGAGACATAAGCAAGCCGCGCGAAGCTGGCCGAGTGGCTCTCGGGGAAGCCGTACTCGCCGAAGCCCTGGATCTGGTTGAAACAGCGCCGGGCGAATTCAGGGTCATAGCCGCGCTCGCT
>CAYYSM010000247.1:0-4224 GCA_964474225.1 uncultured Hyphomicrobiaceae bacterium | reverse complement strand
CGGCTCGTCGAGCAGCAGCACGTCCGGCTTCGGCGCGAGCGTGCGGGCCAGCGCCGCGCGGCGGGCCTCGCCACCGGAAAGCGTCGTGGGCGCGGCGGCCGGATCGACGCTGAGCTGTTCCAGCAGGCGCGACGCGATATGCAGGTCATCGCCCGGCGCAAGCCCGGCCTCGACATACGCGAGCACCGTGTCGAAGCCGCTCATGTCCGGCTCCTGCGGGAGATAGCGCACGGTTGCGCCGGGCTGGACAAAGCGCTCGCCGGCGTCCGGCTCGATCAGCCCGGCGGCGATCTTCATCAGCGTGGATTTGCCCGAGCCGTTGCGCCCAACGAGGCACAGCCGGTCGCCCGGCGAAACGAGCAGTTCCGCCCCCTCCAGCAGCGGCGTGCCGCCAAAGCTCAGGTCGATGTCATTCAGCTGGATGAGCGGCGGGGCCATGATGCGCGCGTGGTTGCTTGTGCGTTCATGGCCCTGATGTAGCGGTTGCCCCGCGCAATGTCATGGGGGCCGCGCCGGCGCCGCGACTGAGCCACCGGCGCGCCGTTGTTTTACTCCACCACGGTGATGCTGATGCGCTCCGAGGCGATCGGCGGGTCATGCGGGACGTGGTTCTTGTCGCCCAGCAGCAGTTGCATGGTGTGCTCGCCGGGTTCGAGTTCAAGCGTCGTCTGGGTCTGGCCGCCGCCGAAGTGAAGATGCTTGTCATCAGACGGGATGCCCTCATCTTCCGGTGGCAGCGGCGCATTGACGATCAGATGATGGTGGCCTGTGCCTTCAATGTCGACGCCGGCGGGCGCCACGCCCATGCCCTTGAGGCCGAAGACGACGGTCACGGGGCTTTTCACCTCTGCGCCGTCCTGTGGCTGGACGATATAAACCTCGGCCCCTTCTGGCGCGGGCGTGCGCTCCAGCGCGTTCGCCGCAGTCGTCAGAAAAAGCCCAAGCACGAAGAGAATTGCAAATTTCATGACTATTCCTCCCTATTGCCGCGCGACCGGGATAGGCCGACGGCTGATGCGGGACGTCCCGTCAGGCTTTTTCTGCCTGATCAAAACTCAGACGCCCCATAGGCGGAAGTCTACATGAAAATCGCTCCGAAGGGATGGGTTTCGCGCGCCATGGCGGGTCACAATCGTGCGAGACGGCGCTTACGCTTTCGACGCTTCACCGTCATCAGATGACATCGGCCCGGAATCAGCGCCGTCTGCGTCCTCGGGCGCGATCGGTGTTTCCTCACTCTGCGCCAGCGCGGCCGGCTCGTCCGGGGCAGGCTCCTGCGCCGCGTCCTCTTCGGCTTCGGCGACCTGCGTTTCCTCGACCGCCTCGTCTTCCTCGCTCGCGTAGCCCTTGCCGGGCTTGTAGGCTGAGGCGAGGTTCTCGACCACCAGCGCAGCGTCGGTGAAGTCCTCGTCGTAATCGTTCAGCCCGTCGACATTCGCCAGGATCGGGTCGGAGCGCCACAGCGCGCGCAGCGCCCGCCGCCGCACGATCTCCGGCACGTCCTTTTCCATGAAGCGGGTGTAGTCGGAGTCGTAGTCCAGCGCGTCGAAGTCGACATCCTCGAAGGCCGACTCATCGACGGGCGCTTCCTCGGCGGGCGGCTCCGGCGCGGCGTTCTCAGCCGGCACCGCCGCTTGCGCCGGCTCCGGCTCGGCCAGCCCGTCCCGCGCGGCCTGCTTGCGCCGCGCCCAGCGCGACAGGAAATCCTTCTCGTCTGTCGTCATTGTTCCCGACCGTTCCCTTGCATCCGCTGGCGAACAACGTGGATCGGCTCCTTGCCGAACTTCTCCTCGGTGATGTCGACCTCGTCGCGCTTGCGCTTGCGGAATTTCTCCTCGACGTGATGCTCGGCGATAAACGCCTCGATCATCTCCAGCAGGGGCGCGGGCATCGCCACGCGTTCGACCGTTTCCTCGCTGCTGTCCATGTAGTCCTGCGCCTCGAAGGGCGAGGCCGTCACCAGATGCACGTCGATTGGCGCGTCATCGGTCTCGCTCTCACGCAGCACGACATAAAGCGCGGGCTCGCGGCCTTCGATATTGGCGATATAGGCTTCGGTCTCCTTGCGGAACAGTTCGAGCTGCGCGCGCGTCGTGAGGTATTGCGTGTAGCCTTCGCCGCTCGCCAGTTCGCGCCAGTCCGGGCCGGGCGGGATTTCGAGCATCACCCCGCTGGCGCGCCAGACCGGATCGGCCCAGGCATTGGTTGGCTGCTTGCAGGTCACGATGACCCCGAGGGGAATGGCGAGCGAGGTCGCGGACGGCGTTGGCGTCGGGGCGTTCATGGATTTCACCCTTTTTGTTGTCGGGCCTCGGAGCAGCGGACGCGCCGCTTTCCTCGACCAGTCATCTTGTTTAAATTAGAATAATAACACATTGTAGCCCCCGCGGCGAACCCATGAACACCAAGAAGCGGAAAACGCCCTAGATGAGTGATACCCTGAAAGGCCGCCGGCTCCTGGTCTGCAACTGCGAGAAGACCATGGACCTCGACGGCGCGGGCTTGAGCGAAGCGCTCGGCCTCACCGACCCCCTCAACGTCAACACCCAACTCTGCCGCCGCCAGCTCGACAATTTCCGCGCCGCCGCGCAGACCGGCGCGCCGGTGATGGTCGCCTGCACGCAGGAAGCGCCGCTGTTCAGCGAAGTCGCCGAGGAGATGGGCGCGGCCGAACCGGCTTACGTCAACATCCGCGAGCAGGCGGGCTGGAGCGAGGCCGGGTCGAGCGCACAACCCAAGATGGCCGCGCTGATCACCGAAGCGGCCTATTCGCCGAAGCCGACCGGCCTGACCACGCTGAAATCTGAAGGCGTCTGCCTCGTCTACGGCGCTGGCCAGCAGGCGCTCGATGTCGCGCGCCAGCTTTCCAGTCGGCTCAGCGTCACGCTGGTGCTAAAGGATGCCAGCGACGCCCTGCCGCCGCAGCAGGTGGATGTGCCCATCTTCCGCGGCGCGATCGCGAGCGCGACCGGGACGCTGGGCGGCTTCCAGGTGACGTTCAGCGGCCATGCGCCGATGAAGCCGTCCTCGCGCGATGAGTTCGCCTTCGAAGCGCCGCAGGACAATGTCCGCTCGGAATGCGATCTTATCCTCGATCTGTCCGGCGACACGCCGCTGTTCACGCCGGGCCAGCGCCGCGACGGCTATTTCCGCGCCGACCCGAACCAGCCGGGCGCGGTGGCGCAGGCCATGTTCGAGATCACCGATATGGTCGGCGAGTTCGAAAAGCCGCTCTACGTCAACTACAACGCCGACATCTGCGCGCACAGCCGCAGCGGTAAGGTCGGCTGCACTAACTGCCTCGATGTCTGCCCCACCGGCGCGATCACGCCAGACGGCGACCATGTGGCGATCGACCCGGCCATCTGCGGCGGCTGCGGTCAGTGTAACGCCGTCTGCCCCACCGGCGCGGCGAGCTATGCCTATCCCCAGCGCGAGGACCTGATCGGCCGCGCGCAGACGCTATTGAAAGCCTATGCCAGCGCGGGCGGGCGCGATCCGGTGCTGCTCGTGCACGACGCCAGCCACGGGCGCGATCTGGTCTCGGCGATGGCGCGGTTCGGGCGCGGGCTGCCCGCCAATGTCCTGCCCTTCGCGTTGCACTCGGTGGCGATGCTGGGGCACGATCTGATCTGCGCGATGGTCGCCTCGGGCGCGGGGCGCGTGGTCGTGCTCGCCTCACCGAAGCAGGCCGAGGAGCTAGCGGCGCTGCGCGCCCAAGCCGAACTGGCGCAGACCTTCATGCGCGAGCTGGGCTACGGTGATGAGGCGCGTGTCGAGGTGCTGGTCGAGGCCGACCCCGACGCCGTGGAAGGCTACCTGTACGAGACGCCCGCGCCGTCCCCGGTGGCCGCGCAGCCGTTCCTGCCGATCGGCTCGAAGCGCGAGATCGCCCGCATGGCGATCAGCAAGCTGCGCGAGGGCGCGGGCAGCGAGGCCGAGTTGATCGCCCTGCCCGAAAGCGCGCCCTATGGCCGCATTAAGGTGGACACGGACGCCTGCACGCTTTGCCTGGCCTGTGTCGGCGCCTGTCCGGCCAATGCGCTGCAGGACGGCGGCGATACCCTCGCCCTGCGCTTCATCGAGCAAAACTGCGTGCAGTGCGGCATCTGCAAGAGCACATGCCCGGAAAGCGCGATCACTCTGGAGCCGCGCTACAATTTCCGTCCGGAGGCGACCAGCGAGATCACCCTCAACGAGGACGAGCCCTTCGCCTGCGTGCGC
>CAYYSM010000246.1:1509-4237 GCA_964474225.1 uncultured Hyphomicrobiaceae bacterium | reverse complement strand
TGGCCGAGGCGGAGTCGGTTCTGGTGCGCGTGGAGGCGCGCAAGGGCGGCACGCTTTACATCAATGACGGCGCGTTCGGCACGCTGTTTGACGCCGCGCATGCGAATTTCGTCTTTCCAGCGCGGGCGCTGCGCGCCGGTGAAGGCGAGATCGACGGTCCGCAGACCGGCTTTGCGCTGTTCGGCCCGACCTGCGACAGCTTCGATCATCTGCCGGGGCCATTCATGCTGCCCGCCGACATCGCCGAGGGCGATTATATCGAGATCGGTAACATCGGCGCGTATGGACACGTCATGGCCTCGTCCTTCAACGGCTTCGGCAAGTATGAGCGCGTGACGCTCAACGATGCGCCAATGATGAGCATGTATGCCGAGGACGCCGAAGCGTTGCCCGCCGACACCGCCGGCGCGCTGGGCTAGGGCCATGCCGCTCGCCTATCGCCGGGCGGAGGATGGCTTTCTGGGCTTGAGCGCGGCAGAGGCGGGGCCGCCCGAAGATGCGGGCGCGCTGGTCATCCCCTTCGGCATGGAGAAGTCTGTCAGCTATGGCAGCGGCACGGCCCGCGGGCCGGAGGCGATCATTGCGGCCAGCCCGGAGCTGGAATTCTTTGATGACGAGCTTTGGTGCGAGCCGTACCGGCGCTTCGGCATCGCAACGCTGGAGACTCCGGCCGTCGCGGAGACTGCCGCCGATGCGCTCGACCAACTCGCCGGGCTGACCGGCGCGGCGCTGGATGCCGGGCACTTCCCGTTGGTCTTTGGCGGCGAGCACACGCTAACGGCGGGCGCGATCCGACCCTTCGCCGCGCGCTATCCCGATCTCGCCGTGCTGCATCTCGATGCGCATACCGACCTGCGCGACAGCTATGAAGGCAACCCGCTGTCGCATGCCTGCGCGATGCGCCGCGTGCTCGATCAGGGCGTGGACGTTAACTCGGTCGGCATCCGGGCGATCTCGGCGGAGGAAGTGCCGTTTCTTGAAGCCAACGGCGAGCGCGTGCGCGTATTCTGGGCGCGGGAGCGCGCGCACTGGTCGCTGGAAGAGATCGTCGCGCCGCTGCGGGGCCGTCCGATCTATGTCAGCCTCGATATCGACGTGCTTGATGCCGGCCTCATGCCCGCGACCGGCACGCCTGAACCGGGCGGCCTGTCCTTCGATGAGGTCTGCGCGGTGCTGCGCGCGGCCGCCGAAGCCGGGCAGATCATCGGCGGCGATCTGGTCGAACTCGCCCCGATCCCCGGCTTCCACGCCTACGACTTCACCGCGGCCAAACTGGCCTACAAGCTGCTCGCCTACGCGCTCGCCCGCGGCTAATTCAGCACCACGAAATCCGTGCCGCGGCCGGTCTCCGGCCCCAGACCTTCATCCGACACGATCATCGACGAGCCGGGCGTGAGCATCCGCTCCACTCGGTCACGCAGAACCTTGGGGATGCTGACCCGGTCCAGCGCCGTCACCGCATCGACGCCGGGCGCCTCCTCGGTCGTCAGCGCAAGCCACTGGGTTTGCGCGTCTGTCGGAGAGAAGCTGCGCGCCAGATAGACATGCGTGCCCAGCGGCTCGTCCGGGTTTTTCAGCGCCACCGGCGCTTCGAGCACGCGCTTGAAGCCTTGGCGCACATAAAGGTGGCCGGTCGGTGCAGGCTCCCCGCGCGCGTCGAGGAACAGCTTGTCGCGCAGCTCCTCGGAGAACGCGCCGGTCGTCTTCAGCCCCTTGTCCTCTTGATAGTCCTGGATCGCCGCGCCGGTCATCCGGCCCATGAAGCCGTCAATCGGGCCGGGATCGTAGCCCAGTTCGCGCAGCAGCAACTGCACGTCGCGGATGCGCTCACGGCCCAGACGCTTGGTGATCAGCACGCGCACCGGCTCCTCCGAGCGGGTGACGTACCGCTCCAGCCGGTGGAGGTCGTGCTCCAGATCGGCCATGAGCAGCGCGCCTTCCTTCGCCGACATCGGCTCCGGCGCGGTCGTGGCGTCGCTCATTACCACCTCGTTGTCCGGGCGCATCAGCGCAGCATATTTGCGATTGAGATCGGCCGGCTCAGGCAGCGCGATGCTCACCAAGTTGCCGTCTTCACGGGCCAGCCGCTGTTTCAGCGACTCCTGTGCATCCATCGTCACCAGTTCGAGCGGCTGCGGCTGCAGCAGCTTGCCATGCGCAATCGGGCGCGGGGTGGTATCGCCCCGGGTGACGATCACATGCCCGCCGACATCGGTCTTCTTGAACAGGGTGCTGGCCGAGCTGCGCGGCAGCCGGATGCACCCATGCGAAGCGGGATAACGCGGCACATGGCCGGAAGCGTGCAGCGCGATGCCCGACCAGGTGAGCCGCTGCATGAACGGCATCGGCGCGTTATTGTAGATGTTGGAGCGGTGCCAGCGCCGCTTCTCCAGGATGCTGTAGATGCCCGCTGGCGTGGAGTAACCGCGCTTGCCCGTGGACACTTTCGAGGTGAAGACCTGCTCGGTGCCGCGATAGACGTACATGTATTGCTTGTCCAGCGACACGATGATCTTGAGCGGATCGGGCTTGGTCAGGATGCTGCTGGCGCCTTGCGCCGCGGCGGGCGGCGAAGCGATCAGACCGGCGGTGAGAAAAGCGGCGGATACAGCGCCAGAACGAAACACAATACGTGACACCTCGCTGCAACGCGGCAGACGCAACATGACACCCCACTCCCAAAACACAAAGAACGCTCGGCCTTCGAAAAATTCCGATGGCCACCCCT
>CAYYSM010000246.1:0-1499 GCA_964474225.1 uncultured Hyphomicrobiaceae bacterium | reverse complement strand
ACACAAAGAACGCCTTGGCCTTTGGAAAATTCCTGCGGCCATCCCTTAGTTGAAAGTATTGCACAGCTCTTAACGGCTGGTGAATATTGATTTTCGTCAATTTCTTGGAAAAAACGCGCAGCGATGCTTTTGGGCAACCATCGCGGGAGGGGGCTCAGCCGTTCTCTAGCTCCTCGCGCAGCATCTCCAGCTCCAGCCAGCGGTCCTCCGCGTCGGAGAGCGCCTGCTGAATTTCGGCGAGGCGGGTCGTGGCGCGTTCGAAGCCGTTCGGGTCACGGCTGTAGAGGTCGGGATCGGCCAGCTGATGCTCCAGCTCGCGGGCTTCCGCGCGCAGCCGTTCGATCTCTGCGGGCAGCGTTTCCAGCGCGTGCTTCTGCTTGAAACTCAGGCGGCCGCGATTGTTGCCGTCGCGTTTGGACTTGGCCTTTGCTTGCGATTTCTGCTTGCCGGACTTCGGCTTGTCGTTGCTCAGTTCCGCGCCGCGCTGAGCGAGCATATCGGAGTAGCCGCCGGCATATTCACGCCAGACGCCGCCACCTTCGGGCGCGAGCACCGAGCCGACGATCCGGTCGAGGAAGTCGCGGTCGTGGCTGATCAGTAGCACCGTGCCCTCGTAGCTGCCCAGCATGTCCTGCAACACGTCGAGCGTGTCGAGGTCGAGGTCGTTGGTCGGCTCGTCGAGGACCAGCAGGTTGGACGGCGTCGCCATCGCCCGCGCGATCATCAGGCGTGCCCGCTCACCGCCGGACAGCGCGCGCACGGGTGTGCCCATCTGCTCAGGCGTAAACAGGAAGTCCTTCATGTAGGCGGCAACGTGTTTGGTCTGCCCGCCAGCATCAATCATGTCGCTGCCGCCGCGCGTGATCGCGTCCTTGAGGCTCGCATCGGGATCGAGCTGCGCGCGGTCCTGCTCCAGCGTGGCCATCGCCAGGTTCGCGCCCAGCCGGATCGTGCCGCTGTCGGGCGCGAGTTCGCCGGTCAGCAGCTTGACCAGCGTGGTCTTGCCGGTGCCGTTCGGGCCGATGATGCCGAGCCGGTCGCCGCGCCGGAGCTTGAGCGACAGGTCGCGGACGATCGGCGTATCATCAAATGCCTTGGAGACGTTTTTCGCTTCGATAACCAGGCTACCGGATTTTTCCGCCTCGGCTGCGCTGAAGGTGGCCTGCCCCTGCGCGCCGCGATACTCGCGCCGGGCCTGGCGCAGCGCCTGAAGCTCGGCCAGCCGGCGGGTATTGCGCTTGCGCCGCGCGGTCACGCCGTAGCGTAGCCAGTCCTCCTCCCGCGCGATCTTGCGGTCGAGCTTCTGTTGCTCGCGCTCTTCCTGCGCGAGTTGCTCGTCGCGCCATTCCTCGAAGCCCGAAAAGCCGATCGCGATGCGGCGGGTCTTGCCCCGGTCGATCCACACGGTCGCGCGCGACAGGTTCTCAAGGAAGCGCCTGTCATGGCTGATGAGCACCAGCGCGCCGCGATACCCGCCCAGCCAGCTTTCCAGCCATTCG
>CAYYSM010000245.1:0-4238 GCA_964474225.1 uncultured Hyphomicrobiaceae bacterium | reverse complement strand
CGAGCGGCGCGAAGCCGCCATTCATCAACAGTTCCAGATCGCAGATCTGGCGCGGGCTCAGATCCCAGCTCGGCAGCTCGCCGGCCTCGCGCTTCAGCCCCTCGATCTGCTCAGGCGCGGCGAACAGCTCAGCCGCGTCAATGTCAGCAGTTTCCTCAGCCGGACTTGGTCGAATATCCCAACGCATCTACCTAACCCCTATCACGAGCCGTTCACCGTAACGGTGACAACCCTCATTGCGGTATCAACTTAAAGTTGCATCGGCCACGGTCGATAGCCAAAACCAGCTATGAACGCAAGGCG
Organism: uncultured Hyphomicrobiaceae bacterium; assembly: GCA_964474225.1. Taxonomy (GTDB): domain Bacteria; phylum Pseudomonadota; class Alphaproteobacteria; order Rhizobiales; family Rhodomicrobiaceae; genus Dichotomicrobium. The sequence continues at coordinate 3,935 of CAYYSM010000245.1, read as the reverse complement.
AAAACTCACAATCGATTTCGCGCCAAAGATTGAGTTGAGCGTTGTCCACACTCGATTAAGAGTCGTTGTCTGTTAGCCACACCAAGCTGAATTTTTGGACGGCCGTCCATTTCGAATGAAACAACTTACTTGTGGAAAACAGACGTGAAACAGTGCTTCGCCGAGCGAATTGCGGAAAGTTGTTAGCCCTGCGGCGGTTGATGTCTTGCGAGAAGAATAAATGGGCTTTCTTCGCTTTGCACGATAATGGCCGAGCGCCCATCGGTCGTGGTTTCCCCAGGAAAGATGTGCCATTTCTGATCGTGAGAGTGTCGTGTCGTGAAAATCTCCGTAATTACAGCCGTTTACAATTCTGAAGGCACTGTCGGGGAAGCGATCGACAGCATCGCGCGCCAGACCTATCCGAACGTCCAGCATGTCATTGTCGAGGGGCAATCAGAGGATGGCTCGCTTGCGGCAATTGAGCGTGCCGCTCATGACCGAATGGAGCTGATCAGCGAGCCGGACAAGGGCATCTATGACGCCTTGAATAAGGGGATCGCGCGATCCAGCGGCGATATCATCGGTTTTGTCCACAGCGATGATCTTCTCGCGCATGACCATGTTCTGGATCGCATTGCGGGCGCCTTCGCCGACCCGGCCGTCGAGGCGGTCTTCAGCGATCTGGATTACGTCTCGGCGATGGACACGTCTCGCGTGATACGGCACTGGTCCGCCGGGCCGTTCCACCCGCAGGAATTGAAGCGCGGTTGGATGCCGCCGCACCCGACGCTATACCTCCGGCGTCATGCCTACGAGCGGTTTGGGGCTTTTGACCTCAGCTTTGCAATTTCCGCAGACTACGACTTTATCCTGCGCTTTTTCTCCAAGGCGCAAGGACAATCGGTGTATATTCCCGAGGTGCTGTACAAGATGCGCGTTGGCGGTGTCAGCAACCGCAGCCTGGGCAAGATCAAGCAGAAAATGGCGGAAGATTACCGGGCAATGCAACGGAACCAGGTTGGCGGCGTCCCGACTCTGACGTTGAAGAATGTCTCAAAGCTCGGTCAGTTCATTGCGCGCCAACGTCAAGCAACGTGACGTACAGTGGTGCGGGATTACGTCTGTTTGGATAGTGAATGATCGAAAAAAGTTGCTACCCACGGTAGCGGTGGAGAGATTGCCGAAGATGCTCTCCGTGTACGGTCGGGACGTAAACGTGTGTGTGTTTCCGATCTCAATGACAAAACCGCTTCGGCAACGCTCTGTATGATGGTTGCCCGCTCTCGCACAAATTTGATAATCCGCTCCATGGGCGACGACGGCTTCTGAAGCCATGTCCAAGGATCAAATGACGCCGTCAGCCGGAATAGCCGCCCGTCTGATACCACCGCCAGGCATCCGCGATCATCAATTCAAGGTTTGATCGATCTGGGCGCCACCCCAGCTCTTCTTCCGCCCGTCGGCTGCCGGAAACCAGAACGGCAGCGTCGCCCTCGCGACGCGGACCAAATGAATGCGGAACACTGTGACCCGTGGCGGTCTTGCATTCCGCGATGACCTCTTTGACCGAAAATCCGGATCCGGTTCCAAGGTTGAACACACGGCTCTGGTTGCCATTGAGCAGCCACTCTAATCCCCGCGAATGCGCGTTTACCAGGTCCATGACGTGGACATAGTCGCGAATGCAGGTACCGTCGGGTGTTGGGTAATCTGTCCCGTAGATCGTCAGCGCTTCGCGAGCGCCGGCGGCGGCCTCGATCATTACCGGGATGAGGTGCGTTTCGGGCTGGTGCCACTCGCCAATTTCTGCTTCGGGGTCGGCCCCTGCGACGTTGAAATATCGAAACACCACCGCGTTAATGCCGTGGCTTGAGCCGAAGTTTTCCAGCATCTCCTCGACGGCACGCTTGGACGCACCATACGCGTTAAGCGGGTATTGAGGGCTCGCCTCGTCCAAGACAACGCCATCCTGATCGCCATAGGTCGCGCATGTTGACGAGAACACGATGTTCGGGCACCCAGCCCGCGCCATAGCCTCAACCAGGTTGAGCGAGCCCAACACATTGTTGCGCCAATAGCGGCCCGGCTGCTGCATGGCCTCGCCAACCAGGCTAAAGGCGGCAAAATGCATCACCGCGATCGGCTGATATTCTTTAAAGGCCGCGTCCAAGGCTTCGCTGTCGAGCAAATCGCCTTGAACGAAAGGTCCGAATTTGACGGCGCTCGCCCAGCCCGTCGAGAGATTATCGAACGTGACAGGGGTGTAGCGCTGTTGCGCCAAAAGCTTGCAGGCGTGCGAGCCGATATAACCAGCGCCGCCTGTCACCATCACATTCGCCATGAATCTACCTTTAGGACTGGGCGTTACAGGACCCAGATCAAACCGCGCGCACATGCCCCGGCGAGACAGCCACCCGCTTATCACCGCCCATGATCTCCATCAGCACCCAAACCCGCCGATCCGGCTCTATGCTTTCAATTTCTGCGACAAAATTGGCGAATGGGCCACTTGTCAGCCGCACCTGATCGCCGGGCTTGAGGTCCGATTGCGGCAACATCTTCCCCGACTGATCGCAGCGCGATCTCAGTTGCGCCACAAGCTCAGCAGGCACCGGCGCGGGCGCATTGCCAAAGCTGACCAGTCGGGTGATGCCGTAGGTCGAATTGACAGTCCGCCACAGGCCACGGGCCGGCTCGAATCCAACAAACATGTAGCCTGGGAATACCGGACGCATCGCCGTGACGAACCTGCCATTTCGTTGGCGTGTTTCTTCCGCCATCGGGAGAAAGGTCTTGAACCCCTGACGCTTGAGGTTTCGCTCCGCGACATTCCAGCAGTTCGGTTTGAGCTGCGCCAAAAACCAGGTGAAATGGTAATCGTCAAGCCTCATTTGATCGACCCTCCTACTCCGATTATCCAGACCTCGAGACAAATACACTTTGCCCAAGACGCTCCCCTACGGTGTCGCACGGCATGTCGCGAAGACCTAACGCCTGGCGCGCAGTAAAACAGAAGCGTTTTATCGAATATGCCCCAAAAAAGAAAGCCAGATTGGTGCGCGATCAGCGCAGTCAACAGAAAACTGAATGACGCCAGAGTCAAATAACCGTCGTTCTGTAGACTTGGCCAGTTTTCGCCGGTGCGCCGAGACGAGAGCGATATTCGACGGGCGTTCACTCCGTCAAGAGTTGGCCAACTCCGTCCACAACCACCGGCAAGATCTTCAACAGTCGCGCGTAGCGGCGCCTCAGCGGCTCACTGCGCGAAGGGCGGAGGCAGTTTCGCGCTCGAGCTTATCGGGGTGAGGGGCGGACCACAGAGCGTTAAGGGCCCACCCTGGTCTGTCCGTTTCGGACCGTAGTGCTTCGTTGAGTTCAGCCGCATTGCGGTGGAACGGCTGTGCTGACGAGAGGCGCGATTGCGCGCACTGTCGACCTCGCGGACACGGCAACGGCGCAGCCGGGTCTGAAAGGCCTGCGAAAAACTTTGGAAACGCTCTTCACACGGCGTGAGCGGTTTGCTACAACCCAAAATTGAAAAATGTACGGTTTGGGTTAACCCAAGCTATCTCATCTCGAGGCGCCGTGCAGGTAGTCCTTGTGCGGTAGCTGTGCCTTGATCAGCCAAAAACGGCCGGCCAGCGGTGCAATACCCTAAAACCTCGCTGCTGCGTTTTGCGGCTGCTACACGACAACCCGGAAGTGTCGCAGCGGGACCTGGCGGAAGCCGTGGGCATAAGTCTCGGGAGTGCGAACGATGCTCTCGACGCGCTGATCGAGAAAGGTCTGGTCAAGCTGGAAAATTTTCGGAGCGCCAAGGACAAGCGTCGCTACGCGTATGTCTTAACCCCCGAGGGCCTTTCGGAAAAAGCGGCGATAACTCAACGCTTTGTTGAGCGGACACCTCGAACTACCCTGAGTTTCCGGCGTCATGGCTGCGGCGCGGCGCATAT
>CAYYSM010000244.1:0-4319 GCA_964474225.1 uncultured Hyphomicrobiaceae bacterium | reverse complement strand
TTCCTCGGGCTGGCGGTCTACATGCTGCTCAGCCCGCGGGCGCGCTGGCTGCTGACCGATCTTCGCGGCGCGGTGGTTCTGCTGCTCGCCGGGGCGCTGCTCGCGCCGAACGTCATCTGGAACCTGCAGAACGGCTTTGCGACCTTTTCGCATACCGCTGACAACGCCAACTGGGACGGCGCGCTGGGCAACCCCACCGAAGCGCTGGAGTTCTTTGGCGCGCAGTTCGGCGTGTTCGGCCCGCTGCTGTTCGGCATCCTGATCTGGGCGACCGTGAGAGCGGTGCGCGAGGGCTGGGGCGATCCCTACCGGCTGCTATTGTGCTTCGCCGTGCCGATCATCCTCTTGATTACGGTGCAGGCGTTCCTGTCGCGGGCGCACGCCAACTGGGCGGCGGTGGCCTATGTCTCCGCGTCGGTGCTGGTGGCGGCGCTCATGGTCGAGCGCAGCGCGCGCAACTGGTACGCCGCGTCCTTCCTGATCCACCTCGTCGTCCTGGCGGCCATCTCGTTCGGCACAGTGTTCGCCGGGCAGTTCGCGCTGCCGGGCGGCAAGGATCCATTCGCGCGGGTTCTGGGCTGGCAGGCGATCGCGGAGGCCACCGAAGAGCGCGTGAAAGAGGGGGCGTTAGCAGCCGTGATGACCGACCGGCGCTCATACGCGGCCGAATTGATCTATTATCTGCGCGACACGGGCATCCCTATCGTGAGCTGGCGCGACGACGGGCCGCCGAGCGATCATTTCGAGATGACGCGGCCGATCACGGCCGACACGCCGGAGCCGATCCTGCTGGTCACGCGCCGCGCGCGCATCGGCGGCATCGGCGCGCATTTCGAGCGGGTCACAAAGCTGGGGCAGGAGAGCTTCGCCGCCGGCCTGACCGAAAGCCGCACGCTGCATTTCTACCGGCTGGAAGGCTTCCGCCCCCGCAATTAACCCTTTCCACATACGACCAAAGGCTTACGCGTCACGCGAGACGCGCTAGATCGCTGGTTTTTCTAACTTTTTCCGGCATTTGCTTGCGGCGATGCCCCCCGAATGACAACATTGTCACTTGCCTGAGCGTACCGCTCTGATAATCTCGTTATTCTTCCGTTATGCGGTTTGAAGGTGCCTGTTCATGCGGGATACAGGGCAGCAGATATCGGTTTTGTTCGTCTGCCTCGGCAACATCTGCCGCTCGCCGATGGCCGAAGGCGTGTTCCGCCAGGTCGTCGCCGATGCAGGCCTTTCCCACCGCTTTCACATTGACTCTACCGGCACCGGAAGCTGGCATGTTGGCCGGCCGCCAGACATCCGCGCGCAACAGGCGCTCGGCCTGCGGGGCATCGACATCTCGCCGCTGCGCGCGCGGCAGGTCACGCGCGACGACTTCAAGAGCTTTGATCTCGTCCTCGCGATGGACCGCTCGAACTACGACCGGCTGATGACCCTTGCACCGGACGTTTACGAGCCGAACATCCGCCTGTTCATGAAATATGCGCCGGAAATGGGCATCTGCGAGATCCCGGACCCGTTCTTCGGCGGGCCTGAGGGCTTCGACTACGTCCTCAACCTGATCGAAGTCGCCAGCCGCGGCCTGCTTGCCTCGCTGATGAAGGAAGAGGCTACGCTCGCTTACGCGCGCTCGGGCTGATCAGCGGGAACCGCTCTTCGACGATATACGGGCCGCCGCCCGACCCCTCCCGCGCCGACATCAACACGAATTGCTCCACCGCAAATGGCGCGACCTCGAACGCGCCGACCGCCGAGAGGTAATTGGCGACTGCGCCCGGCTCGGCCCCGCGCAGCCGCGCAAGCGTAATATGCGGCGAGAAGTTGCGCGTCTCCGGCGGCAGACCCGCCTGGCGCGCCGCGCGTTCATGCGCCCGCTGCAAACGCATCAGCGGCTCGCAATCTTCAACGCCGACCCAGAGCGCCCGCGGCTTGCGCCCGCCGAAGCTCCCGACGCCCGAGAGCTTGAGCGAAAACGGCTCGACCCAGACTTCCGAAAGCGCCTCGACGAAGTCATCCGCGTCAGGCGCCTCGATATCGCCGACGAAGCGCAGCGTCAGGTGATAGTTTTCGGAATCGATCCAGCGCGCCCCGGCCAGCCGTCCGCGCAACATTTCCAGCCTCGGCCTCAGCTCGCCGGGGATTTCCAGCGCCGTGAAAAGTCTTGGCAAGAAAATCTCCTGTCGTTCCCTCGCCCGCGCCGCTCACGGGCACGGGTTCGGATTATGGAGATGGATATCCTCGACCGCCTGTTCCAGTTCCTCGGTCCATTTCACGTGGATGCTGTCAATATCCGCGCGGAGCTGCTCCATCGTCGTCGCGCCGATGATGTTCGAGGTCACGAACGGGCGCGTGGTCACAAATTGCAGCGCCAGCTGCGCCGGCGGGATGCCATGCTCGCGCGCGAGTTCGATGTAAGCCGTGATCGCCGCCGACGCGCGCGGAGTCTCATAGCGCTGCAGCCGGTTATAGAGTTGCTTGCGCGAGCCTTCCGGCAGCGCGCCACCCTCATACTTCCCGGTCAGATAGCCCTGCGCCAGCGGCGAATAGGCCAGCAGACCGACATCCTCCCGGTAGCTGATCTCGGACAGGCCGATCTCGAACGTCCGGTTGAGAAGGTTATAAGCGTTCTGAATGGATGCGACGCGCGGCAGACCGTGGCGCTCCGACGCCAGCAGGTGACGCATGGTGCCCCACGGCGTCTCGTTGGACAGGCCGACCGCGCGCACCTTGCCCGCCTTCACCAACTCGTCGAGCGCGCCGAGCGTCTCCTCGAACGGAACGGCATCGCTCTCCCGGTGCTCGTATTCCAGCCCGGAGAACAGGCGCATCTCCCGGTCAGGCCAGTGCGTCTGGTAGAGGTCGATGTAGTCGGTTTGCATTCTGCGCAGGCTGCCGTCGACCGCCGCGAAAATCTGCTCTGGCGTGAGCCGCTTTGGGTGGGTCTCCGGCCGGATCCACTTCAGCCCGTTGGCCCGGCCCGTGACCTTGGTGGCGATGATGACCTTGTCGCGGTTGCGCCGTGACGCCAGCCAGGTGCCGACAATTTCTTCCGAGCGCCCTTGCGTCTCCGGGCGCGGCGGCACGGCGTAAAGCTCCGCCGTGTCGATGAAGTTCACGCCTTGATCGAGTGCATAGTCGAGCTGTTCATGACCTTGGTCTTCAGTGTTCTGCTCGCCCATGTTCATGGTGCCGAGGCAGATCGCGCTCACGCGCATTCCCGTTCGTCCGAGCGGGCGATACTCCATTGCAGGCCCCCGTTTTTCGCTTGTCAGTTCACGCTTGCGCTGCGCTCGCGGGCGCGCGAGATCAATTCGCGCACCTTCGGCAGGATGTTCTCGACGATCACCGTGACGCCCTCGGCCGTCGGATGGATGCCGTCCGGCATGTTCAGCTCAGGCTTGAGCGCCACGCCTTCCAGGAAGAAGGGATAAAACAGCGTGCCGTGCTTCTCCGCCAGGTCGGTGTACATTTCGCGGAAGTCTTTAGCGTAGTCCTCGCCATAGTTGCGCGGCGCCTCCATGCCGGTGAGCAGCACGGGCAGGTCCCGCTCTTTCAGTCTGGTCAGGATTTCATCGAGCGCGCTGCGGGTCTCCGACAGGTCGAAGCCGCGCAGCGCATCATTCGCGCCAAGCTCGACGATCACAGCGTCCGCGTCGTCAGGCAGCGCCCAGTCGAGCCGCGCCAGCGCATCGGCCGAGGTATCGCCGGAGACGCCCGCATTCACCACGCGCACATTGCGGCCCTCCTCCTGTAGCGCGGCCTCAAGCTGGGCGGGAAACGACTTGCCGGGCGGTAGCCGGTAGCCCGCCACGAGGCTATCGCCGAACGCCACGATCACGACCTCGTTACTCGCCTTCTGCGCCCGCGCCGCTTGCGGCCAAACCACCGCCATCAGTGCGGCGTAGACAATGACAAGCGCCAAGGCGCTCAGCGCGGACGGGCAGCCGTGGATCGTTCGCCGCATCTTCACCTCCCGATGTTTACATTCTGCGCGAGCAGGACCAAATGCTGGCTGCAACATAAGGAGCGATTTTCCGTGCAACAAACAAGCCCTGTGGCGCGCCCGCCGGTGATTGATCTGCAGGATGTCCACCTGTCGCTGTCGAGCCGCGCCGGGCGCGTCGATATCCTCCGCGGCGTCGATCTGCAAATCCGCCAGGGCGAGGCGGTCAGCGTCGTCGGGCCGAGCGGTTCGGGCAAATCCACGCTTCTGATGGTGATGACCGGGCTGGAGCGCGCGTCTTCGGGGCAGGTGCAGGTCGCGGGGCATGATTTCAGCGCGCTGGGCGAGGACGCGCTGGCGCGCATTCGCGGCGAGAATA
>CAYYSM010000243.1:0-4320 GCA_964474225.1 uncultured Hyphomicrobiaceae bacterium | reverse complement strand
CCGGGATCGCGCTGGAGGGCTCGGAGGTGAAGAGCCTGCGCGAGGGCAAGGCGAATATCGCCGAGTCCTACGCCAGCCCGGAGGACGGCGAGTTGTATCTGATCAACAGCTCGATCCAGGAATACAAGCAGGCCAACCGCTTCAACCACGAGGAGCGGCGGCCGCGCAAACTGCTGATGCACAAGCGCGAGATCGCCCGGCTGATCGGGGCCACCGAGCGGGAAGGCATGACGCTCGTGCCGCTGAAGCTCTATTTCAATGACCGCGGCATCGCCAAGGTCCAGCTGGCGCTGGCGAAGGGCCGCAAGATGCACGACAAGCGCGAGGCGGAGAAAGCGCGCGATTGGCAGCGGCAGAAGGCGCGGCTCCTGCGCGAGCGGGGCTAGCCGCGCCCCTCGGCGGGGGCGAGGTCGGCGAGGTTCATGAGGTCCGTGACGCTCGGAATCTCGACCTCGCGGTTGCCGTTCAGACGGATCACGCCGTCGCGCTTCATCTTGGTGATCTGGCGGCTGACGCTCTCGGTCGTCAGCCCAAGGAAATCCGCGATGTCCGCCCGGGCCAGCGGAAGCAGGAAAGCGGCGCTGTCCTCATCCCCCGCGCCCTGACACCCCAGATCTTGCGCCCGCTGCGCGATCATCACCAGGAAGGTCGCGACCCGCTCGGTCGCGTTCTTGCGCCCCAGCAGCAGCGTCCACTCATGCGAGGCGTCCAGCTCGTCGAGGGTGTGCGCCAGAAGCCGGCTCTGCAGCTCGGGGAAGCGCTGCATGAGCCGCTCGAAATCGCCGCGCGGGAACAGGCAAAGTTCAACACCTGTCGCGGCTTCGGCCCGGTACGGGCTTTCCGCGCGCATGGCGCGGCCCATGAAATCCGACGGGAACAGCAGCCCGACGATGTGCTGGCGGCCATCGGTCATCGTCTTGGTCAACTTGACGACGCCGTTGAGAACGTTGCCGAAGCACTCCTGCTGCTCGCCCTCATGGATGATGACAGACCCCGCCTCGCAATACCGGCGGTGAGCGATCTTGTTCATCGCCTCGATTTCGTCAGGCGACAGCGCCCCGCAGATCGCGCGCCGGCGAATGGTGCAAACATCACAATGCTTCGGCAGCGTCCGTGGGTGAAACATTCTGAATGGTCCACTTGTGAATGGCTTTCAATTATGGGGCATTCGGCAGCGGCGAACAACCAAAGCTTGTCGGCGCTGGCCCCGCGCCGGATTGCATTTGGCCGCGGACGCCAAAACCCTCTATGACTTGCGCCGGCGCATCAAGACCGGCGCGCGGGCATCCGCCGCCGCCCCTTCCTGCGTACCGCCAGAACATGCCAAGGAAAACCGCCGCCATGCCGCACGCGATTGAAGTCTCGAATTTGAGCAAGTCCTATGCCGATGGCTTCCAGGCGCTGAAATCCGTGGACCTCACGATCCGCGACGGCGAGATCTTCGCGCTGCTCGGCCCCAACGGAGCAGGTAAGACGACCCTCATCAACGCAATCTGCGGCATAGTGACGCCATCCACCGGCCAGATCATCGTAAGCGGCTATGACAACCAGAAAGACTACCGCGAGGCGCGCGGGCTTATCGGGCTGGTGCCGCAGGAGTTGACCACCGAAGCGTTCGAGACGGTCTGGACCACAGTGAGCTTCAGCCGTGGGCTGTTCGGCAAGCCGCGCGACGACACGCATATCGAAAAGGTGCTGCGCGACCTCTCGCTCTGGGACAAGCGCAACAGCAAGCTCATCACCCTTTCAGGCGGCATGAAGCGCCGCGTGCTGATCGCCAAGGCGCTGTCGCACGAGCCGCGCATCCTGTTTCTCGACGAGCCGACCGCAGGCGTCGACGTCGAACTGCGCCGCGACATGTGGGAGGTCGTGCGCCGCCTGCGCGAGACCGGCGTCACCATCGTGCTCACGACCCACTACATCGAGGAGGCCGAGCAAATGGCCGACCGCGTCGGCGTCATCAACGAGGGCGAGTTGATCCTGATCGAGGACAAGGATGAGCTGATGCGCAAGCTCGGCCAGAAGCAGATCATCCTCGATCTCAACCAGCCGCTGAGCACGCTTCCCGATCATCTTCGGGACGAGCGCCTGACGGTGGAAGGCAACGGGATGCAGCTGGTCTATACCTATGACAGCCACGCGGAGCGCACGGGCATCACGACGCTTCTGCAGGATTTGCGCGACGCCGGCATCCACTTCCATGACATCCATACAAAACAAAGCTCGCTCGAAGAAATCTTCGTCGATCTGGTGAAGCGAAACTCATGAATTTTCACGCAATCAAGGCGATCTACAAATACGAAATGAGCCGGACCTGGCGCACGCTGTTTCAGAGCATTGTCTCGCCGGTGCTCACGACCGCGCTGTATTTCATCGTGTTCGGCTCGGCGATCGGCTCGCGCATTGAGCAGATCGGCGGGGTGGACTATGGCTCGTTCATCGTGCCGGGGCTGATGATGCTGACGCTGCTGACGCAAAGCGTGGCAAACGCCTCATTCGGCATTTATTTCCCGAAATTCACGGGGACGATCTACGAGCTGCTTTCGGCACCCATCTCCGCGGTCGAGATCGTGCTCGGCTATGTCGGCGCGGCGGCCACCAAGTCGCTGATCCTCGGCATCGTCATACTGATCACGGCGAGCTTCTTCGTCGATCTGCGGATCGAGCATCCTTTCGTGATGATGCTGTTCATGGTGCTCACGGCGATCACCTTCAGCCTGCTCGGCTTCATCATCGGCATCTGGGCGGACGGCTTCGAACAGTTGCAGATCGTCCCGCTGCTGATGATGACGCCGCTCGCCTTCCTCGGCGGCACCTTCTATTCGATCGATATGCTGCCGCCGTTCTGGCAGACGGTGACGCTGTTCAACCCGGTCGTCTATCTCATCAGCGGCTTCCGCTGGAGCTTTTATGAGGTCGCCGATGTCAGCGTCTGGGTCAGCCTGGTGATGATCCTCGTGTTCCTCGCCGTGGGGCTGACGCTCGTCTGGCGTATCTTCCAGACCGGCTACAAGCTCAAAAAGTGATGATCGATCGTCCGGTTAACGGGATTTGTCGCGCTTCGGACAAACTGAGACGCTAGACATGTTTGGTAAACGCTAGTGGGCTACCATTTCCCTTGGCGGGGGACCGCAGAGGCTCGGGAACTTTCCGACACCGATGGCCATGATTGAGAAATTCAGGCGCTGGCGCCGGAACCTGGCGCGCGTGTCCGAGCAACAGGACGAACGGGCCCGTGCGCGCGGTGAGGATGTGTTCCGGTTCGAGCCGGAGCCGCCGAGGCAGAAGCCGCGCCGATTGCTGCTGTGGCGGATCACCCGCTTCTTCCTGATCTCCGGGACGATTACCGCCGCCGTCCTGGTGCTGGTCGTGGCTGGCGCGGTGACGGTTTACTCCTATCTCGCCACCGACCCGCTCAAGGCCGGCCTGAGCCAAAACCCCGCCAAGCTCACGATCCTCTCTGAAGGCGGCGAGGTCATTACCGAAAAGGGGCTGCGGCGAACGCATGTGCCTTATGAGGACATGCCGCGGCATTTGATCGACGCTGTCCTCGCCACCGAAGATCGGCGATTCTACTGGCATTTCGGCTTCGACCCCGTCGGCATCGTCCGCGCGATGATCGCCAATTACCGGGCGGAGCGCATCGTGCAGGGCGGCAGCACCATCACCCAGCAGCTCGCCAAGGTGCTGTTCCTGGAGCCCGAGCGCACCTACTGGCGCAAGATCGAGGAAGTGCTGTTGGCGCTCTGGCTGGAGTACCGGCTGGAGAAGGCCCAGATCCTGGAGCTTTACCTGAACCGGATTTATTTCGGCGCGGGCAACTACGGCGTCGAAGCCGCCGCCCAGCATTATTTCGGCAAGACGGTCTCGGAGGTGGGGCTGTACGAGAGCGCGATCCTCGCCGGACTGATCCGCGCGCCCTCCTACTTCGCGCCGACGCGCAGCCTGCGCCGCGCGCGCCAGCGCGGCCAGACTGTGCTCGGGCTGATGCTCGAAACGAACGTGATCACGCGCGAGCAATATGACGAGGCGCTGCGGAACCCGCCGAAGCTGCGCGCCTTCCTGCCCTCGGAAAGCTACGGCTACGTGATTGACTGGATCGTCAAGGAAGTGGCGGATTTCCGGCAGACGCTGCAGGCTGATCTCGTCGTCCAGACCTCGATCGACTATCAGCTCCAGGGCGCGGCCCAGCGGCTCGTCGCCGAGGCAATGGCCGAAGAGGGCGCGAAATATGACGCCGGACAGGCCGCCGCTATCATCCTCGACACCAACGGCGCGGTGAAGGCGCTGGTCGGCGGGCGCGACTACCGCGAGAGCCAG
>CAYYSM010000242.1:0-4356 GCA_964474225.1 uncultured Hyphomicrobiaceae bacterium | reverse complement strand
GGGCGAAACGCCGATCCCCTGCGTGCAGTGCAACCAGTCGGTGAAGTTCAAGGATTTGCTTGGCCGCGCGAAGGAGCTGGGCGCCGATGCGATGGCGACTGGACATTACATCGTCAATCGCCCCGGCGCGCATGGCTGGGAGCTGCATCGCGGGCGCGACGCCGACCGCGACCAGAGCTATTTCCTGTTCGCCACCACGCCGGAGCAGCTCGAATTCTTGCGCTTTCCGCTCGGCGGCATGCACAAGGACGAGGTGCGCGACCTGGCGCGTGAATGGAACCTGCCGGTTGCGCGGAAGGCCGACAGCCAGGACATCTGCTTCGTCCCGACCGGACGCTATACGCAGGTGGTCGAAAAGCTGCGTCCCGACGCGGCGGAGCCGGGCGACATCGTGCATGTCGACGGACGCAAGCTTGGCCGCCATCACGGCATCATCAACTACACCATCGGCCAGCGTCGTGGCATCGGCATTCCCGCGCCGGAGCCGCTTTACGTGGTGCGCATCAATGCGGAGCGGCGGGAGATTGTCGTGGGCCCGCGCGAAGCATTGCTGACGAATTGGCTCAAGCTGCGCGACGTGAACTGGCTCGGCGATGGTCCGCTGGGCAGCGCCCGCGACATTCACGCCAAGGTCCGCTCGACCCGCGCGCCGCAGCCGGCCGAAATCCACCTGCGCGAGGGCGAGGTCTGGGTGCGCCTCATGGACGGCGAGGACGGCGTCTCTCCCGGCCAGGCCTGCGTCTTCTATGACGGGCCGGAGCAGGGCGCGCGCGTACTCGGCGGCGGCTGGATCGACGCGGCAGACCCGGCGTGAGCGGGGCGGGCGAGACAATGGCGCGCCCAGCGCGCGCGCTCGATGTGGAGACCATCGCCCGCTATACCGTCTGGATCATCCTCGCCTATTTCGCCGCGCTGCTCGCCATCCGGCTGGGCTTTTCCGGAAGTCTTGAGACGGACGAGGCTCAGTTCGTCGGCCACACGCACCTTGCGCTGGGCTACGGCAACTCGCATCCACCGGTCTATAACTGGCTTGTCGCCGGCGCGCTTTGGCTCACGGGGAGCTGGGCCGCCGCCGTTGCGATCGTGAAGACGGTGTTTCTGGTCGGCACCTATCTGTGCATCTACGACGCCGGGCGGCGCATCTCCGGGCATCAGCTGACCGGGCTGATTGCCGCGGCGAGCCTGCTGTTCCTGCCGCAGGTGGTCTGGAAGTCGCAGGTCACGCTGGCGCACACCGTCATGGTGATGTTCGGCGTCGCGGCGACGCTGCACGCGGTCATGCTGATCCGCGAACGCGGCAGCCTGGGCAATTTCCTTTGGCTCGGCGTCGCGGTCGCGGCAGGGGCGTTTGCGAAATACAACTATTTCCTCGCGCTCGCGGCAATTGTCCTGGCCGCCTGGTCAATCCGCGAGGTGCGGGACAAGCTGTTCGTGCCGCGCCTGATCTGGCCGGTCGCGCTTGTCACGGTGCTGTATCTGCCGCATGTCGTTTGGGCGGTGGCTCACCTGTCCGAGACCACCGAGCGCATGGCGAGGCTGGCGCGCGAACACCCGCTGTATTCGGTCGTGGACGTGCCGGTGCTGGGCATCGACGGACTGCTCGCGATGGGCCAGGCGACGCTGGCCTGGGCCGGGCCACTGGTGGCGGTGTGGTTCATCGTCTGGCGGCTGACGCCGGCGGATGCGCCAAGCGCGCTGGATGCGGACCGGGCGATCGCGGCGCGGTTTTTCGCCCGGGTCACGCTTTTAAGCGTGGGTCTTTTCGGGCTGGTGATCCTGCTGGCCGATCTGCACAGCGTCGATGAGCGTTACATGACGCCGCTGCTGATGGCCGTGCCGCTCTGGCTGGCGGCGGCCTGGCCGCTGGAGTTGCGCGGGCGCGCGCCTGTGCATTTCCTGCGCACCGCCGGGGTTCTCGTGCTGCTGATGTTCACGGCTTATCCGGCCTGGCTGCTGTTCGGCAAGGAGCAGCTGGCGTATCCCTATCCGCAGTTCGCAGCCGAGATGCGCGATGAGATCGACGGGCCGGTCACGGTCCTGGCGGGCCGGCAACGGCTTGCGGCGAACGTCTCGATCAGGCTGGAGGGCGCGCGGATATGGTCGGGCGGGGCCGACGCGCCGCACGCGCTGCTGGTCTGGCGCGGACATTCCGAGGAGGCGCCCGGCGGTCTTGTCGGGCAGCTTGGGCCTGAGTACGCGCCAGATGGGCCGGTGCGGCGGCTGAGCGCGCCCTACGCCAACCTCTCGGGCGCGACGATGCGGTTGAGCTATCAACTCTTTCAGCGCGCGCCCTGAGCGCCCGCGCGTTTGGCCGTCTGCTCCGGCTGGGCGGCGATCTCGGCGATCACCCCGCGCGGACTGTAGCGCCGCATGAGCCAGTACATCCCGACAACATCGAGGAAGGCGACCGCCGCGCGGTCAAAGAAGCCGTATTTCGATGCACCATGCCGCCGGGCGCGGTCGTTGATCATCACCTCGCGCACCGCCAGCCCCTCGCGCCGGGCCAGCGCGGGCAGAAAGCGGTGCATGTTGTCGAAATAGGGCAGGGCGTGCGCCAACGCGCGGGGGATCACTTTGAAGCCGCAGCCGGCATCGCGCGAGCCGTCGCGCAACATCAGTTTGCGGATCGGATTGGCGAGCTTGCTGGTGGCGTATTTGACGAAGCCGTCATTGCGCCGGCGGCGCACGCCCGCATAGATGACGGCCTCGCCGCCACCGGCAATTTCGGGCCACAGCCGCGCCAGGTCCGCCGGGTCGTTCTGGCCGTCGCCGTCGAGCATGGCGATCCACGCGCCGCGCGCGGCCTCGAAGCCGGTCTTGAGCGCGGCGGATTTGCCCGCCCGCTGGCCGTGCGCAATCAGGCGCAGGCGCGGCTCTCCGGGCATCAAGGCGCTGACTTCCGCGCGCGTGCCGTCGCTGCTTCCGTCGTCGATGATGACGATCTCGTAGTCCAGCCGCGGCGATTCGGCGGCGAAGACGGCCGTGATTTCCGCGATCAGCGGCGCGAGATTGCCCGCCTCGTTATGCGCGGGAATGACGATGGACAGCTGGGTCATGTGTCGCCGGGTTGTTATGGCGCGCGCGGCGCGTTTTGGCCCCGATCCCGCTTATAAAGACGAAAGGACTGGAGCGAAAGCGTGGCGTGGCTTACAACGCGCATGCCGACAAGCACAACGGGGTGAGGATGTCCGCACCGACGCTCGACAACGCGGCCGTGCGCAAGGCCTATCGCCGCTGGGCGCCGGTCTATGACCACACCTTTGGCCGGGTCGCCGCGGTGGGCCGTCGGCGCGCAGTGAGCTACATCAATACGCGCGCGGGCCGGGTGCTGGAGGTGGGCGTGGGCACCGGCCTGTCGCTGCCCGCCTACCAGCCGCATCTGGAGGTGGTCGGCCTCGACATTTCGCCGGAGATGCTCGCCAAGGCGCAGACGCGCGCGCGCCGGCTGGATCATGTGCTGGGCTTGGCGCAGATGGACGCCGCGGCGCTGGGCTTTGCCGATGGCGCGTTCGACACGGTCGTGGCGATGTATGTGATGACGGTCGTGCCTGATCCGGCGGCGGTGATGCGCGAGCTGTCCCGCGTCTGCGCGCCGGGCGGCGAGGTGATCCTCGTCAATCATTTCAGCCAGGAGCACGGGCTGCGCGGCTGGGTCGAGCACAAGATGGCGCCGCTGGCCGAGACGCTGGGCTGGCATCCGGTGTTCGAGACCGACCGGGTGATGGTCTGCCCAGAACTGGCACTGCAGGAGCAGACGCCGATGTGGCCGATGGGGCTGTTTTCGATGCTGCGCTTTGTGAAGCGGGCGGAGGGCGCGCGGGTCGCGGCGGGAGCCTGAGCGCGGGCGTGGACGCGGCGGGTCGCGGCTTGACGGCTCGCGGCGGCGTTCTTATAGCTTGTGGAGCGCGCGGCGCGGGCCGTTTGTAGGGGCCCAAGGCAGCCTGCGCGCATCGGGGCGGAGTAGCTCAGCTGGTTAGAGCAGCGGAATCATAATCCGCGTGTCGGGGGTTCAAGTCCCTCCTCCGCTACCAACTTAACCCCCATAAGCAGGGCGTCGTTGTCTGCCAGCGGTTTTTCCTTGCTCATAGCGATGGCAAGGATGCCCGCAAGTTCTCCATACAGGTTAATTACAAGATCGCTCCGGTCCTCATTCGGGACCAGTTCGATCCTGTCGATAAGTGTCCTCAGTAGTCCGATTGCTTCATCACGTCTCTCCTCATCGTTGATTGTTGTCACCAGCTGCCTGACCTCCTCCTGATAGCGGCGCGCCATATTCGGATGAATCAGAACCGCATGGTCGTCCTCCTGCTGTTCAAGCAGCCGGTCAAGCTCGTCGCAGCGCGCTTCGACCCGGTC
>CAYYSM010000241.1:0-4365 GCA_964474225.1 uncultured Hyphomicrobiaceae bacterium | reverse complement strand
CGACAGCGCCAGCAGATGCGGCATGAAGTAGACGGCCTGATTGAGCAGGTCGATGCGCGTGTCGTCATCGTCGATGCCGATATGCACATGCATCCCGCAGATCAGCAAACGGCGCACGACGACCTGCAGGTCCTCCGCAAGCGTGTTGTAGCGGTCGCGGTCGGTGTGGGCCTGCACGTTCCACTGAGCGAAGGGATGCGTCGAGGCGGCGACCAGAGCCATGCCGTGCTGATTGGCCATGCGGGCCAGCGTCGCGCGGATTTCCGCCAGCGTCGCCCGCGCCTCCTGGATCGAGGCGCAGACCCGCGTGCCGATCTCGATCTGCGAGCGCAGGAACTCCGGGCTGACATCGCCGAGCGTCGCGCCGCTGAGCGCCGTCTGGCAGGCCTCCATCATCGCCGGGGGCGGATCGGCCACCAGATCGCGCGTCACTGGATCAACCAGCAGATATTCCTCTTCAATTCCGATCGTGAAATTCTTATCGTCAAACAGCATTAACGGACCATCCGTCATCGAAGCCGCCTCTTTTCTTATTTTACACGATTGTCTTCAATAAATCACCGATGACATACGCCGCGCCTGCGGCCAGCAGCCCGATCGACAGCGTCTCCAGCCCGGCGACCCACCACGGGCGCGGCGACCAGTAAGAGCGGATCGAGCCGATGGCGAAGAAGGTCACCGCCGTCATCGCCAGCGCATAGATCGCCGGATTCTCAAGCCCGAACAGATACGGGATCAGCGGCACCGCCCCGCAGATCACGAACGCGGCGAAGACCGCCAGCGCGGCCTTGGACGGCAGCCGGTTGACCAACGGCATCCCGTGCTCCTCGGCCATCATGGTGTCGACCCAGCGATGCTGCTCCTCCGTGATGATGTTGACCACGCGATCCAGGTCTTCGCCCTTGAAGCCCTTCGCCTCGAAGATCTGGCGCACCTCCTCGCGCTCCCCCTCGGGATGCATCGCGACGTGGCGCTCCTCCATCTCGCGGATTTTCTGGTATTCTTCGTGCTCGGCCTTGGTGCCGGTGTAGTTGGCCGCGGCCATGGACAGCGCATCGGCGATCAGCTTGGCAAGGCCGAGGATGAGCACGACACGCGATGACATATCCGCGCCGGCCGCGCCGGCCACGATGGCGAAGGTGGTTACCAATCCGTCGATGCCGCCATATATCCAGTCGCGCAGATAGCTGACGGACGGGCCGGCGCTGAGCCGATCGGCAATCGCTTGCGGAGAATGGCTGTGTTCAAGTCGCATGGCCGTTTGCTTGGTTGCGGTTGCTGGGACTCGTGGAGCGAATTTGACATTTGAAACCCGCGTGCGGCGAGGCTCTCACTCAAATGTCAAATTCAAAAGCTCCAAGAGATTCAATAAGTTGCTAGTGGTCCTTTGATTCAGACATTTGCTAGGTCGGGTGCCGCGCGGGAAGGCAAATGTCTGAATCGGACCACTAGTCAGCCCGGTTGTGATGACGTATACCATCGGGTCAAGGCGGCGATGTAAATGCGGGGCCGCTCCCCACGTCTGCCGTTCCGCGTAAAGCATGTTCAAGAGGATTTCGACGATGGCAGCTCCTTGGTCGCCGCAAAGCTGGCGCGACAAGCCTGCGCAACAGCTTCCCGTCTATCGCGACGAAGCCGCGCTGAAGGAGGTCGAGGCGCAGCTCGCAAACTACCCGCCGCTGGTGTTCGCGGGCGAAACGCGCGAGCTGATGGACAAGCTCGCCGATGTGGCGCATGGCCGGGCATTCCTGCTGCAGGGCGGCGACTGCGCGGAGAGCTTCGCCGAGCACGGGCCCAACACCACGCGCGACTTCTTCCGCGTCTTTCTGCAAATGGCTGTGGTCCTGACCTTCGCGGGACGCTGCCCGGTGGTTAAGGTCGGCCGCATCGCGGGTCAGTTCGCCAAGCCGCGCTCCTCAGCCGTGGAGCGCCAGGGCGAGGCTGAGTTGCCGAGCTATCGCGGCGACATCATCAACGACATCAACTTCGCCGAAGCCAGCCGCGAGCCGGAGCCGCGCCGGATGATCGAGGCGTACCGCCAGGCAGCCGCGACGCTGAACCTGCTGCGCGCGCTGTCTCAGGGCGGCTATGCGGACCTGGAGCGCGTGCATCAATGGACGCTGGACTTCGTCAAGGAAAGCCCGGCGAAGGAGCGTTACCGCGAGTTGGCGGACCGCATCAGCGAAAGCCTCGACTTCATGCGCGCCTGCGGCGTCACGCCGGACAGCCAGCCGCAGCTCCACCGCACAAGCTTCTACACCAGCCACGAGGCGCTGCTGCTCGGCTATGAGGAGGCGTTCACGCGCGTCGACTCGCTCACCGGGGACTGGTACGCGACCTCCGGCCATTTCCTGTGGGTCGGCGACCGCACTCGTCAGGCTGACCACGCGCATATCGAGTATGTCCGCGGCATCAAGAATCCGGTCGGCCTGAAATGCGGGCCGAGCATGAGCCCGGACGATCTGCTGCGCCTGATCGACATCCTCAACCCGGATAACACGCCGGGCCGCCTGACGCTTATCACCCGCTTTGGCGCGGATGTCGTCGACGATCACTTGCCGGCGCTGATCCGAGCTGTGCAGGGCGAGGGCCGCCACGTCGTCTGGTCCTGCGACCCTATGCACGGCAACACGATCAAGGCCGCGAGCGGCTACAAGACCCGGCCGTTCGGGGCGATCATGCGCGAGGTCGAACACTTCTTCGACATTCACGCGGCCGAAGGCAGCCATGCCGGCGGCGTCCATGTCGAGATGACGGGCAACAACGTCACCGAATGCACTGGCGGCGCCATGTCGATCAGCGAGACGGACCTGTCCGATCGGTACCACACGCATTGCGATCCGCGGCTGAACGCGGATCAGGCGCTTGAACTGGCGTTCCTGATCGCGGAGCGGCTGCGGCGCGAGCACATCGAGGACCAGCCGCGCGTGGCCAGCGCCGGATAAGACTGCGGGGCCGCCTTCGGGCGGCTCTTGTTCATCGGATCGCCGTTACCTGGGGGGCAAGAGGCGATGTCACGGCGTTCGCAGCAGCGGCCGACGATCGTAAATCCGATCCTGAAGAAGTCCGTCGGTGATGTCATGAGCGACGCTGCCGAGGCGCGCCGCGCGCGCGGACCGGCAGAAGCGCCCGCGGCCGAGGCCGAAGCGGCGGTCGAGGTCCTCCAGCGGCCCGCTGAGCCGCGGACGCCGGAGCCCGCGGATGCCGCAGAATGGCCGATGCCGATTGACGCGTTCCGCAACGGCGATTTCCTCCACTCCGGCGATGTCGTCCTGACCTCGCGGATGGGCAGCTTCTTCTCCTTCTTGAGCCGCAAGATCGACAGCTCGGACTTCGCCCACACCGCCCTCGTGTTCGCGACGCCGCGCTCGGAAATCGGCCTTGACGACAGCTACGTCATCGAGACGACCACGGGCGGGGTCGAGCTCGGCGCTTTCGGGGAGTTCGTCGCGCCGTCCAAGGTCTACCCCGACACCGGCCGCCCGCCGGAATACATCGTCGGCATCAAGCGGCTGGAGCAGCCGTGGGCGACGCCGCAGGTCCGCGCGATGGTCTCGGGGCGGATGCTGCGCTTCCTCGACATGGACGATTACGACTTCTCGATGCTCGCCGCGCTGGCCTCGCGCAACACGCATTTCTGGTTCCGGCTGCGCAGCTTGGTGTTCGGGCGCGCGCCCTCGCTCAGCGAATATCTGCGCCGCGGCGGCTTCTCGCCAGCGGAGTTCATCTGCTCCGGCTTCGTACAGTTCGCCTTCATCGACATGGTGCGAGAGGCGGTGGAGCGTGGCCTTATCCCCGCCGGTCATGCCGAAGAGGCCTGGCGCAACGTGATCTTTGCGCCGTGGGTCACTGAGAGCACCACCATGGAAGACCTGATGGGAGTCCGTCCGCTGGAGTTGGCGCAAACCGACCGGCTGGGCTGGAAATACCTCGTCTATGGCGGCATGGTGCACTGCGTCGACAGCATCGAACAGGTCGACGCCCTGCTCAAGCGCATCCGCCAGGACGCGAAAGAGCGCGCCGCCCGCGCGGCCTGACCCGCCGGCGCTGCCTGCCCTCTTGCGCGACAGCGCGGCGCGGTTACGTTTGGCGGGTGATTTGCCACCTCCCGACAATGCCGGCGCAACCGACAAGGCAACATGACCGACCACCTGAAAATCGCACTGGCCCAGCTGAATCCGACCGTCGGCGACCTCAGGGGCAATGCCGAGCGCGCCCGCGCGGCCCGCGCGCAGGCGGCGGAGGCGGGGGCCGACCTGATCTGCTTTGCCGAGCTGTTCATCTGCGGCTATCCGCCCGAAGACCTGATCCTCAAGCCCGCCTTCATCGACGCGGCGCGCACCACCGTCGAGGCGCTGGCCGCCG
>CAYYSM010000240.1:0-4378 GCA_964474225.1 uncultured Hyphomicrobiaceae bacterium | reverse complement strand
CGTCGGGCGACCAGTATTGGCGCTCATGCGCTTCGATGAGCCGGTTGGCCATCTTGGCCGAGGCTTTCGGGTTCAGCTCCGCCAGCCGCCGGCGCATGTTTTCATCGAGGACGTAGGTTTCGGTAAGCTGCTGGTAGACCCACTCGGGCACCTGCCCGGTCGTTGCCGACCAGCCCATGGTGTTGGTGACATGCGCCTCGATCTGGCGAACGCCCTCGTAGCCGTGGCGCAGCATGCCCTCGTACCATTTCGGGTTGAGCGCCCGCGTGCGCGTCTCCAGCGCGACCTGTTCGTTCAGCGTGCGGACCGCGCCTTCGCCGCGGGTCTGGTCGCCGATATAGACTTCGGCCGCCTCGCCGCGGGCGCGCTCGACCGCCTTGCCGATGCCGCCAAGCGTGTCGAAGTAGTGGTCGATCGTGGTCACGCCCAGCTCGACCGACTCCAGGTTCTGATAGGCCAGTTCGACATTCGACAGGACGTCCTGGAGCAGCTCCTTCTGGCGCACCGGCTTGCCGGAGCAGCCATAGGCGTAGCACTTGCGGCTCTGATAGGTTTCGGCCAGTTCTGATTCATCCTCCCACGCGCCACTGTCGAGAAGCTGGTTGACGTTGGAGCCATAGGCGCCGTCAGCGTTGGAGAACACGCGCAGCGCGGCCGTCTCCAGGTCGCAGCCGTTGGCCTCGGCGTAGGCGAGGGCGTGCTTGCGGATGAAGTTCTGCTCGACTGGCTCGTCCGTCTGGGCGGCGAGTAGGGCCGCTTCGGCCAGCAGGCGGGTCTGGAGCGGCAGCAGATCACGGAAGATGCCGGACAGCGTCACGACCACGTCGATGCGCGGACGGCCAAGCTCTTCTAGCGGGATCAGCTCCGCACCGGCCAGCCGGCCATAGCTGTCGAAGCGCGGCCGCGCGCCGATCAGGGCGAGGGCCTGCGAGATCTGACTGCCCTCGGACTTCAGGTTGTCCGTGCCCCACAGCACCATCGCGACGGTCTGCGGCAGGTCGTGGCCGTCCTGCATGTAGCGGTCGATCAGCCGCTGGGCCTGCGCCGCGCCGTCCTTCACCGCGAAGGCGCTGGGGATGCGGAACGGGTCGAAGCCATGAAGATTGCGGCCTGTCGGCAGGATGTCCGGCGAGCGCAGCAGGTCGCCGCCCGGCACTGGCGGGACGAAGCCGCCATCCAGCGCATGGATGAGCGCGGGGATTTCGCTGTCCTGCATCAGCAGCTTGTTGGTTCCCGCCAGCTCGCGCGCCATCGCCAGGTTCTCGTCGGTCGCCTCAACGCCCGCCAACCCGAGAGCATGTTCGGGCGTATCGCCTTCGGCCAGCGCGTGGGCCAGAGCATCGTTCAGGCTCGTACCGTGCGACGCCTCGGCAATCGAGCGGAGCAGATCGGTGCGATCCTCGACGCCCATCGCCTCGCCGACGACATGCAGGCCGTTCGGGATCAGCGTTGCCTCAAGCTCGGCGACATCCTTGGCCAGCTTGCGGATGCTCTCTGAGGCGTCGCCCTCCCAGACCGGCTCGGCCTCTGCCATCTCCAGTTCGGCCGCCTGTGACTGAATGAGCACGGCAAGCTGCTCGCGTTCCTGAGCATCTTCCGGCGGCAGTGAGCGCCACCGCTCGATCGAGCTTTTCAGATCGAGCAGCCCGCGATAGAGCCCCGCATGCGTGACCGGCGGCGTCAGATAGCTGACCAGCGTGGCCGCTGAGCGCCGTTTGGCGATCGTGCCTTCGGACGGGTTGTTCGCGGCGTAGAGATAAATGTTGGGCAGGTCGCCAATCAGGCGGTCCGGCCAGCACATGTTGCTCAGGCCCGACTGCTTGCCCGGCATAAACTCCAGCGCGCCGTGGGTGCCGAAATGCAGCACTGCGTTGGCGTCGAAGTCCTCGCGCAGATAGCGGTAGAAGGCCGAGAAGGCGTGCGTCGGCGCGAAATCCTTCTCGAACAGCAGGCGCATCGGGTCGCCCTCATAGCCGAAGGTGGGCTGAACGCCGATGAACACCTTGCCGAACTGCTTGCCGAGGACATGCAGCGTGCGCCCGTCGGTCTGCTGGCGCCCTGGCGCGGGCCCCCACTGCTCTTCGATGTCGGCCAGCCAGCGCTCGCGCTGGACGTGATCGTCAACCGGAATGCGCGCGTGGACATTGGCGTCCGCGCCGTAGTCCGCCGCGTTGCCGTGGATGATCTCTTCGCGCAGCGCGTCGACCGATTCCGGCACCTCCACGTCGTAGCCGGCCGCCTTGAGCGCGCGCAGCGTGTTGAGAAGGCTCTCGAACACCGACAGATACGCCGCCGTGCCGGTCGCGCCGCCGTTCGGCGGAAAGTTGAACAGCACGATCGCCAGCTTGCGATCATGGCGCGGTGTCTTGCGCAGGCGCACCATCCGCTCTACGCGCGAAGCGAGCTGCTCGGCGCGCGCCACGCAGACCTGCATGGCGTTGACGCCGTCCTGGCTCTCGAAGCGGCAATGGCGTTCGCAGCCCTCGCAGGGCATGCCCGAGGTGTCCGCGCGGCCACCATAGATGAGCGGCGAGGTCGCGCCGTCCAGCTCCGGGATCGCGACCATCATCGTGGTCTCGACCGGCATCAGCCCGCGGTCCGAGCCGCCCCACTGTTGCAGCGTCTGGAACTCCATTGCGTGGGCGGCGGTGTAGGGCACGTCCAGCTTTTCAAGGATGTCCTGCGCGGCGTCGGCGTCGTTATAGGCCGGGCCGCCGACCAGCGAGAAGCCGGTGAGCGAGACCACCGCATCGACGACCGGCTTGCCGTTCTTCATGAAAAAGCGCTCGATCGCCGGGCGGGAATCCAGCCCGCTGGCGAAGGCCGGGATCACCCGGAAGCCGCGCGCCTCAAGCGAATGGATGACGCCGTCATAATGGGCGGTGTCGCGCGAGAGGATGTAGGAGCGCATCAGGAGGACGCCGATCGTGCCGCGCTCGCCCGTGCTTTCGGGCAGTTCCTCGGCCCGCTCGGCGACGCGGCCGACCATCCTTGGGTGATAGACGCCCGTTTCCGGGTAGACGACCGGCGGCTGTACATTGATCGTCCCGCGCAGGGCAAGCCGCGCGCCGTCGGCGTAGCGGTCGATGAGCTGGCGGACCATGTTGTTCAGGTTGTCGTCCGAACAGGCCAGCCAGTACTGCATCGTCAGGAAGTAGGCGCGCACGTCCTGCGCCGTGCCGGGGATGAACTTCAGGATGCGCGGCAGGCGGCGCAGCATCGCCATCTGGCCCGCGCCGGAGCTCTTCTTCTTGTCGCCGGAGCCGCGCAGGCGCTTGAGCAGCTTGACCGCGCCGGACGGCTCGCCGCCCATGGTGAATTTGCCCATGCGCGTTAGGCGCATGACTTCGCCGGCGGACATGCAGGCGACCATGGCATCGCAGCTGTCGCGGCGCGCTTCGAGGGCCGGCAGAATCGGCTGGATGTGCTCGTCTAGGAACATCATCGTGACGATGATGATGTGTCCCTTGGCGATGTCGGCGCGGCAGGCGTCCAGCGCCTCTTCACTTTCGGCCCAATCCGAGGCGGCGTGCAGGCTCAGATTGATGCCGGGGATGTCACGGCGCAGGCTCTCCCGCGCCCGCTCAGCCGCGGGCGCCAGATGCTTGTCCAGCGTGACGATCACCACATTGACGGGTGCGATCTCAGCGGCCGAAATGTGCTTTTGCATCGTAAA
Organism: uncultured Hyphomicrobiaceae bacterium; assembly: GCA_964474225.1. Lineage (GTDB taxonomy): Bacteria > Pseudomonadota > Alphaproteobacteria > Rhizobiales > Rhodomicrobiaceae > Dichotomicrobium. The sequence goes on along the minus strand of CAYYSM010000240.1, from coordinate 702 downwards.
GTGTCTCAACCGTTATCTGTGACAGACCTTTTTCCGCGGCGAAGGCTTCGGCATTGCGCTTGGCCTTGCCCCGGACGAAAAATGGAATCTTGCGCAGCTCTTTTTCCGCGTCCGGCTCCCAGATGATCGGAGCGTTATCGTCGGGCTCGGACGTCTCGGCCTCTGCGTGTTGCGGCTGAACGCGCGGGCCTACCTCGCCGTGGGTTGCCAGGTGAGACGGCACGGCATCGTCGTTAAACTCGAAGTCCTCGCGGAACATCCCGAGCAGGTGCTCTTCCAGGCCCATCATCAGCGGATGGACCCAGTCGTCGAAGATCACGTTCGCGCCTTCGAAGCCCATCTGCGGCGAGGTGCGCGCGGGATAGTCCTGAACGTGAACCGGCGCGGAGATGACGGCGCAAGCAATGCCGAGGCGCTTGGCGATGTGCCGCTCCATCTGCGTGCCCAGCACCAGCTCCGGCTGCAGCTCCTGCACCTGCTGCTCGACTTCGAGGTAGTCGTCGGTGATGAGCGGCTCGATGCCGAGGTCCTTGGCCTTGGCGCGGATCTCGCGGGCGAATTCGCGGCTGTAGGTGCCCAGCCCGACGACCTCGTAGCCCAGTTCTTCCGAGGCGATCCGCGCGGCCGCGAGGGCGTGGGTGGCGTCAGCGAAGATGAAGACGCGCTTGCCGGTCAGGTAGTTCGAGTCGATGGAGCGCGAGT